>CABURF010000270.1 GCA_902493755.1 uncultured Coriobacteriia bacterium | reverse complement strand
AGCTCGTTGCGGACCTGCTTCTCGGTCATACCGGGCTTAATAAAACCGAGCATGTGCTGGAAGGCGGCATCGGTGATCGACTGCGCATGGCGCATGAGCTCGATCTCCTCGGCATCCTTGATGGCGCGCATCTTGCGGATGTCGTCATGCATCAGCGGCAGCATGCAGGCGACGGAGCGGTCCTCCAGACCACGCTGGATACCCTGGTAGAAGTTAATCTGCATGTCATCCTCAACGGCGCAGACGCGGCACTTGTTGGCCGCGATCTTGCCGGCGACCCAGCCGGGAATGGTGCCCTCGTCCATGTCGTAGACCCAGGGACTGCCGGCGGGCGTGTTCTCCTCAAAGCTGTTGAGATAGCGCGAGTCGGTGTGGAACAGGCACTGGTCGGCCGTAATAAACGCGGCATGCGGGAACTCGAAAGTGTAGTCGAAGACGCCCTTCACGCCCGTGAGCCAACGGAGGTTGGCCTCGTCGCGCACGACGATGGCGTCGTAGCCGCGCTCGACCATCAGGTCACGGACACGCTCGATACGACCGGCAGGGCCGGCAGCAAACTCTGACATGCAGATTCCTTTCTTGTTGTCCTCATAAAAGCGGGACGGGCCTCGATCGGAAGACAGATTCGCACACGATCCGCAACCGATTGAAAACCCGTCCCTCAAAATGATACGAAAGACGATGGATGTCAATAAAGTTAGAGAAGTTCCTTGCGAGAAGCCAAATACGCCTGCGCATGGCGCTCGAGCACATCGTCGTCCACGGCGTTAAGACGAATGGCGCCAAGTGCCGCGGGCAGCGGCAACATCGTGCGATTGGAGCGTGCGAACTGCTGCCTGCGGAACTCCGCAATAAAGGCCGCCGGTTCAAGGTCGAAGGCAAGCTCCTCGATGCCAAAGTCCTCCAGGCAGTCATCGACCTCAAACACGTAGTCGATATCGAAGTCGCAGGCATCATGTGCTAGGCGCGCTTCAAAGCGCATGCCCTCGGAAAGGAGCTGGTATGCGGGGACGTGTGCCGCAGCATCGCCCAGGCAGGCGCGAAGGGTGCGCTCCCCCGTCTTGCCAAAATCGAGCGCATGGCGAGCACTGGGGTTCGTGGCCATGAGCACGTCTTTGCGCGCGGTCTGGGACCACTGCACAGCATTGACGAGCGCGACCTCCTCGCCGGAAAGAATCTCGGGGACAGTCTCAGTAAACTGATTCCAGCGCGATTTGCTGCTGGAAAGCATGGTACCCACGAGCACCGCATAGCCAAGCTTAAGGTCCTCGGAGCTGGCCTCGCGGACAAGGTCCAGATTGCACACGACCAGACCGGGCTCGGGGCGCACCGCGATGGCGGGCAGCGCGTGGTCGCCCGAAGCGACGAGGGGCTCCATCGTCGTAGCGACCATGAGCATGGCGTCGAAGGTCGTCGGCAGCAGTGCGCACTCGGTACGACCGCACCACTGGTCGGCACACCAGCAAACAACCGAGCAGGTTGCGGCATCGCCAACGGCAACAACCAGGTCATCGCAGGTAATACCGTTAGCCGACAGCGCACCAAAGACAGCATCGGCGTCAGCCAAGCTCGCACCGGCGGGCGAAACCTCGAGCGACAGCTGCGAGACGGCAAAGCCCGCATCGACCAGCGCATGCTCAACGATCTCGCCAAGGCGATCGGACACAGCGCTGTTCCAGACAATCATCGCGCGCTTGGGCTTGCCCACGGCCGAGGCAAACATGCGCGACAGCTCGCTAAACGCGTCAAAGCCGACGCGAACATCGACGCTGCGGTTTTGGAAGTTGATGAGTTGACGGCGAATCATAGCAGTCCACCCTCCAAAAGCATCTCGGCACAAACATAGGAAACGTCCTCAAAGGACTTATTGCGAATATCGAGGGTAATATCGGCCGCTTGGCGATACAGCGGACGTCGATGCTCGAACAAGCGCGCCGCATGCTCTGGCGAGCGAAAATCGGGGCGCGTATCGGAGCGACGGATCTGCCGCATCGAATCCTCAAAGTCACCCTCGAGGTACACACAGGTACCCATCTGGTGCATGAGCTCGATATTGACCGGCGTCTCGACAATGCCACCACCGCACGAAACCAGCAGGCTGCGCTCGCTTTGGAGCGAACGGAGCGCCGAGGTCTCGAGCTCGCGAAAACGCTCCTCGCCCTCGGTCTCAAAAATCTCGGTAACCGATTTGCCGCAACGGCGCACGACCAGTCGGTCGGTGTCGATAAACCGACGCTTGAACATGGTGCCCACGTTGCGCGCGAGCGTCGATT
>CABURF010000269.1 GCA_902493755.1 uncultured Coriobacteriia bacterium | reverse complement strand
CAACCGTGATCTGGAAGCCATCCTCGCGCGGGACGCCCTGCTTCTCGCCGCCCAAGCCATCCACGATGTGCCTGAGCTGGCGATCGTTCATGTCGACGGCACGCTTCCAGGTAATGGATTTGGGATTGATGTTGAGCTCGTTGCCCTGCTGGATGTGGTTATCGAGCATGGCCGCAAGCAGATTGTTTGCCGCCCCAATGGCATGAAAATCGCCGGTAAAGTGCAGGTTAATGTTCTCCATGGGCACGACCTGCGCGTATCCGCCTCCTGCCGCACCGCCCTTGATGCCGAACACGGGCCCGAGGGAGGGCTCGCGAAGTGCGACGATCACGTCCTCGCCAATCTGGCGCATGCCGTCGGCCAGACCCACCGACGTGGTGGTCTTGCCCTCGCCGGCCGGCGTCGGCGTAATGGCCGTCACGAGGATAAGCTTGCCGTCGGGCTTATCGGCGTAATCTTTGAGCACGGAGATGTTGTCGACCTTGGCCATGTACTTGCCATAGGGCTCAAGGTATTTCTCGTCGATGCCCGCTTGTGCGGCGACCTCGACGATGGGCTCCATCTCGCAAGCCTGCGCGATTTCGATATCAGACGGCATATGCCTCTCCTTCTCCTCGTCGCAAGCCCGCCTGAGGGCAAACTCGCGTCTCGTATGTATGGTCTAGATGATACGTGTTTTTAGCAGCGTCATGCCGAGCATTCCATGCAAATGCTCCGAGAGTTTCCAGCGACGCAGGCAACGCACCTCCTACGCGTCGTCTTGCGGCAAGCCACCCGGCGTACCATCGAAGCCAATGTCAATCGGAATACGCTTGGCGCAGTTATCGCGCCCGTGCGTGTAGTTGCTCCAGGCGCTGCGCTGCCAGTAAGTCCAGTCGTTGGGCGGCGTGATGAAGCTCGTGTACTTGTCGAGTTCACCGGCGCGCTTGAGCCGATGGTACGCCATGTAATGCACGCAAAAGCGCGTTCCGCCCTCCTTCGTGGGAGGATAGACCTCGCAGTAGCCATCCATGCCGCCGCCGCACGGGCCGTTGCGCTCGCTCTTGGGACACGAAGCCATCGGACAGCTGTAGGCGACGGACTCCAGGCCGCAGTCGCCGCAGTCGATGCAACCGTAGAGGAAGGTCTTGCACGTGTGCTCGAAACCATGAGCGCGGTTGACGCCCTTCTTGCGGTCCAGCCGGTCCATGTTCCAGGCGAGCATGCCGTTCAAACCAGAGCGGCCAACAACGCTCCCCTCGTCATCGTATTCTTGCGCGAGCGCAAGCTTGTGGAAAAGACGCGATAGGCCATAACCCTTGAAGAGCTTGCGACCGGATATGTCCTCGTCGAGCGCGGCGTGCTCATGCGTATTGAGTCCGGTGGGTTTGCCGTCTTCGTCGAGCTCGGGCTCGTAGAGGTAGAAGCCGCCGAGCTTACCATAGGAGAGCTCCCGGACGCAGGCAAGCCAATCATCCTCATAGGCGCTCGACCGTTCGAGCACCTCGGTGACGGTGTCCGCATCCAGGCCAACACCGCCGATATGCACGCCCGCATAGCCCAATCCGCGAGCGATGGCGATCTGCTTGGCAGCGCGTTCGATGCGCCTGTCGCGGGCATAGCCAGGCGTTTGTGCGTCAATCGCGGCCTCTTCCTCGAGCTCAGCCATGAGCTCGTCACTGACGACGCAACCGGCAATTGTTCCCTTACGCATGAGCTGTGCGGCGCTCTTGGTAAGCATGAAGATATTGGCGATCATGGGTACGTTGTAGCCACGTTCCTCGACATAGAAGAGCTGCTCCTGCATCTTGCGCGCATCGAACCCCAGCTGTTGGATGATGAACTTTGCGCCGCAGATGAGCTTCTTCTCCAGCTTGAGGTATTGCGGAATGCTCTCGCCCTCGCGGTACTTGTACGGATTGACGACGGCACCGGGAAAGAAATGCGCGGGAGTCTCGCGCACGTCGCCATCGCGACCGTGGTAGACGAGGCCCTCGTTCATGGCGCTCACGAGACGCAGGGCGTTGGCGGGATCGAGGTCAAAGTCCGGCCGGCCCGCTCCCTCGAAACCAGAGCCCTGGTAATCCCCCGACATGATAAGCAGGTTTTCGAGACCGCGCAGCTGCATCGCGTAGAGCTCGCCCTGCATCATGTTGCGCGAACGGTCCTTGCACGTGTAGTGGACGATCGAGGGAATCCCTTCGCGCGCGAAACGTCGCGCAACGGTAGGCGGGCTGATGGCAGGGTTGCCGCTCGGACAATCGGTAATCGAGATGGCATGCACGAGACCGGTTTCCCAGAT
>CABURF010000268.1 GCA_902493755.1 uncultured Coriobacteriia bacterium | reverse complement strand
GAAGGTATCCGTCGAGAACGCAACGCGCCCGCCCGCGATTTCGAGCGTCGCCGCGTCATCGCCGCGTCGCAGCATATCGCCTGCATATGCCTCGAAGAACAGTTGCTCGATGATGTCGCGCATCATCGTTCCGCCACTGCCATGTGCCATTAAGACCGTATCGGTTTTCTGCATGATGTAATCGTCCTACTCGAAAATGGAACTAACGCTGTTGTAATGGAGAAAAATGCCCTCGTCTGCCAAGGACTTAATTTTGGTCACATCGGCAAACGCGAAGTCCTCGACTTCCTCTTCCTGGATCGCGACCATGGACTCGTCGGCATCGAGCTCGAACTTGTAGACGACCATGAAGTAATTGTTATCGTCGTTCGGATCCTCGCGCTTGTAGGTGAGCACCTTCTCTGCCGCAAGGTCAGTGACGTCCAGTCCGGTTTCCTCGGCGACCCCGCGGCGCACCGCCGCTTCGGGTTCCTCGCCCGCACGCACGGCACCACCGGGGAACTCCCACCAGCCGGCACCCCATGGCTTGTCCATCTTGCGCTGCGTGATGAGGTACTTCTTGTCAGGCCTCTGCACGACACCCAGCACGGACACGTGGTATTCGCCGGGCTGCATGTTCCAGTTGTCACGCTCCATGGTCTTGCCGGTCTTATTCATATGTTCGTCGTAGATGTCCCACATCTCCATTGGCATTGTTCGCCTTCCACGCAATTCGCTCGTCTACATCATGTTCTTGAGTTGGCTCAGGTCGATATCGCCCAGACCGGGGATGCCCATGCGCTTCCTGCCGCGTTTGCCCTTCTTGCCAGGCTGGTTCATGGCGGCCATCATCTTCTTGACCTGCTTGCGCGTCTCGTTATAGCGCTTGATAAGCTGATTGACCTGCTGAATCGACATACCACAGCCATCAGCGATGCGCTTACGCCGAGAGCCGTTCAAAAGCGTCGGCTTGGCCCGCTCTTCCTTCGTCATCGAGTTGATGATCGCCTCGGTACGGTCGAGCTCATGTTCGTCGATCTGTCCGGCATTCAATGCCTTGCCGCCCCCAGGCAGCGCGCTTACGAGTTTCCCGAGACCGCCCATTTTGCGTGTCTGACCGATGACTTGGAGGAAGTCGTTGAAGTCGAAATCGGCACGTGCGAGACGTTCTGCCTCGGCCTCCTCCATTTCGCGGTCCTGGATCTCGATGGCGCGTTCGATGACCGAAACCACATCGCCCATGCCGAGGATGCGCTTGGCCATGCGATCGGGGTGGAAAATCTCGAGAGAGTCGGGGCGCTCGCCTGCGGAGATGAACTCGATGGGCTTGCCCGTGACCTCGAGGATGGAGAGTGCGCCACCACCACGAGCATCGCCATCCATCTTCGACATGATGACGCCGTCGAAGTCGACCTTCTCGGCAAACGCCGCGGCGACGTTGACAACATCCTGACCGGTCATGGCATCAACGACCATGAGGATTTGATCAGGCTCGACCGCATCGCGTATGGCAACGGCCTCGTCCATCATCTCATCGTCCACATGCAGGCGGCCAGCCGTATCGACAATCACCACGTCACGCAGGTTATCGACAGCGTCACGCACACCTTCGGTGGCGATCTTGACGGGATCCTTGCCATCGCCGCGATAGACGCGCACGCCCATCTCGTCACCGAGCGCCTGCAACTGGTCGGCAGCGGCGGGGCGATACACGTCGCATGCCACGAGCAGGGGGTTGTGTCCCTGCTTCATCAGACGATAGGCGAGTTTAGCGGCAGCCGTCGTCTTACCTGAGCCTTGCAGGCCAACGAGCATGACCACGCCGGGAATCCTGCTGCCAAAGGTGAGCTCGGCGGTCGTGCCACCAAGCAGCTCGGTGAGCTCGTCGAGTACGATCTTGATGACGTTCTGGCCCGGTGTGAGCGAGTCCATGACCTCGGCGGTCAGGCAGCGCTCCTTAACGCGGCGCGTGAAGTTCTTGACGACCTTATAGTTGACGTCTGCCTCGAGCAGCGCCATGCGTATCTCGCGGATACCTTCGTTGATGTCATCCTCGGTCAAGTGTCCCTTGGATTTGAACCCGGAAAACGCCTTTTGCAGTTTATCGGACAGACTCTCGAACATCATTGCTCCTTATGAAAACCAGCGACGCATCTTGTCGCGGAAAGATTCCTGCTCCTCGGGCTCGGACTCGGTCTCGGCAAACCACTCGTCCGCAGTCATCGAAGTCTTTTCGCTTTCCTCGTCGAGAGATTTCTCGACTTCGTTCGCTTCGCTCTCTTCGCTCGAAATGACAGAAGGGGACT
>CABURF010000267.1 GCA_902493755.1 uncultured Coriobacteriia bacterium | reverse complement strand
CAGGCAACGGGCGCTGTCATCGTGAGCCAGGGTGACACTATCTTGCTCACAACGGCCGTTGTGTCCAAGGAGCGTCGCGATCTCGACTTCTTCCCCCTCACGGTAGATTTTATCGAGAAGATGTATGCCGTCGGTCGCATTCCCGGTGGCTACCTCAAGCGCGAGGCACGTCCGAGCGAGAAGGGCACGCTCACAGCGCGTCTCGTCGATCGCCCCATTCGCCCGAGTTTCCCCGACGGCATGCGCAATGACGTTCACATCGTCATCACCACGCTTTCCGTCGACCAGGTGAACCAGCCCGATGTCATCTCCATCATGGGCGCTTCGGCCGCTCTCATGGTGGGCGGCGTGCCTATCGAGGGTCCGGTCGCCGGTGTGCGTATCGCACGCACCATCGCCGAGGACGGTCTCGTTGATTACATCGTCAACCCGACCTTCGAGGAAGCCGAGGCCTCCGATCTCAACCTTACCGTTGCTGGCACTAAGGAGTACATCTCCATGGTCGAGTGTGGTGCCGACGAGGTCACCGAGGAGGACATGATCGGTGCCCTCGAGTTTGCCCAGGAGGTCATCGGCGCGTTCTGCGAGGAGCAGCAGAAGTTCCTCGACAAGTGCACCATCGAGCCCAAGACTTACGAGCTCGACGAGCCCATCCCCGAGGTCGTCTCCAAGGTCGACGGCTTCTACGCCGCCATGGAGGCCGCCCTCAAGGACGCCGACAAGCAGTCGCGCATCGCCAAGGTCGAGGAGCTCAAGGACGAGATCAAGGCATCCTTCACCGAGGAGGAGCGCAGCATGTGGGGTCGCGAGATCGCCGCTGCCTGCAAGGCCCTCGAGAAGCGCGCCATGCGCACGATGATCATCGAGACCGGCGAGCGCGTTGACGGCCGTGCTAACGACGAGATTCGCCCGCTCTACATCGTGCCGCACTACCTGCCCCGTGCCCATGGTTCGGGTCTGTTCCAGCGTGGCCAGACGCAGGTTCTCTCCGTCGTCACGCTCGGCATGCTCAACGAGTGGCAGCGTCTCGACACGATCGACCCGGCCGAAGGCAAGCGCTACATTCACCAGTACAACTTCCCGCCGTACTGCACGGGCGAGGTTGGTCGCATGGGCGCCCCCAAGCGTCGCGAGCTCGGTCATGGCGCCCTGGCTTCTCGTGCGCTCGAGCCGATGATTCCCAGCGAGGAGGAGTTTCCGTACACCATCCGCGTCGTCTCCGAGGTTATGGAGTCCAACGGGTCGTCGTCCATGGCATCGACCTGTGGTTCCACGCTGGCCCTCATGGATGCTGGCGTGCCCATCAAGCGTCCGGTCTCTGGCGTTGCCATGGGTCTCATCAAGGAAGGCGACCAGCACGTCATCCTGACCGACATCCAGGGTCTTGAGGATTTCCTCGGTGACATGGACTTCAAGGTCTGTGGCACGACCGAGGGCATCACGGCTCTGCAGATGGACAACAAGGCCAAGGGCCTCTCGACCGAGATTCTTGCCGAGGCGCTCGGCCAGGCAAAGCGCGGCCGTGCCTTCATCCTCGATGCCATGCTCGAGCAGATTCCCGCTCCGCGCGAGGAGCTTTCCGAGTACGCGCCGCGCATCATCACGATCAAGATTCCGGTCGATAAGATTCGCGACGTCATCGGCACTGGTGGCAAGGTCATCCGTGGTATCCAGGAAGAGACCGGCGCCTCCATCGAGGTGCACGAGGACGGCAACGTCTTCATCGCCTCGGTCGATACCGGTGGCGAGGTCGCCCGCAAGATGGTCGAGGACATCGTCAAGGTGCCCGAGGTAGGCGAGGAGTACGAGGGCGAGGTCGTCAACATCCAGTCCTTTGGCGCTTTCGTCAAGCTCACGCCGAACAAGGATGGCTTGCTTCACATCAGCCGCGTGGCCAATGGCCGTGTCGGCGCTGTCGAGGACGTGCTTTCCGAGGGTGACATCGTCAAGGTCAAGATTATCGAGGTGGACGAGAAGACCGGCAAGATCAGCCTGGATCGCCTTGACAAGCCCGATGCTCCCGAGGGCAGCTCCAAGCCGCGCAACGATCGCAACGACAAGAACAATAATCGTCGTTCCAAGGACACGCGCAAGCCGCGTCGCAGGGACTAGTTCCTCCTTTCGTTCCTTTCGCGATTTCTATAGGACGCGGGGGATGTACGCTAGAGCTCAGAAACCCATTCGCTCTGGTCGCACATCTCCCGCGTCTTTTTGCGTCTTTAGAGCGCAGAACGGGGCTTATAGGACAAAAAGTGTGTCCGATTTTGGGCGTCACCGCAGGTGGCGCCCT
>CABURF010000266.1 GCA_902493755.1 uncultured Coriobacteriia bacterium | reverse complement strand
TTGCAGACGCTACGAACAGCTCTTCTCTCGCACGATCCCCAGCTCCGACATATCGCGCATCAATGCGTCGCAAGGCGCATGGGTCGAGGTCAACGCAGACACGGCCGAACTCGTCGAGCACGCGCTCGCGTATTGCGCGGCAAGTCATGGCGTCTTCGACATCACGATTGGCACCGCAAGCAGGCTCTGGAACCTCAAGGAAGGCATCATCCCGCCCGCCGAGGCGCTTGCCGAAGCCGTGCAACATGTCGACTGGCGCGGAGTGCAGGTCAGCCGCTCGGAAGGCGCACCATGTGTGCGTCTCGATGATCCGGCAGCCATGATCGACCTCGGCGGCATCGCGAAGGGATGGATTGCCGACGCGCTCGACCACATGCTTGAACGAGCGGGGGTTCGTGCTTACGTCATCGACCTCGGCGGCAACGTGCTCGTGCGCGGCAACAAGCCCGATGGCTCGCTCTGGAAAGTGGGGCTTCCCCACCCCGCGCAGGGGCGTGTAGGATCCGCGCTCGCGGGCACGATCAGACTTGCAAGTGGGAGCGTCGTCACGAGCGGCATCTACGAGCGGGCCTGCGTACATGACGGCGTGCTCTACCATCACGTGCTCAGTCCACGTACGGGCATGCCCGTCAAGACGGAGTATCCGGCGGTTTCCGTCGTGTGCGAGCGTTCGATCGATGCCGAGGGTTACTCGACGACGCTGCTCGCACTCGGTACAAAGCGCGGACGCGAGCTCATGGCAGAGCATCCGGAGATCTTACAGGCGTACTTCATCTCCTGGAACGGAGAGATACAACCGCTGCGCTAACTGTGATGCGCAGAAACGGCATTCACCGCGTTAGTCCTTCGTGCGCTCGAAGTGCACGGTCTGCTTCTTCATCGAGATCTTGCCGACCTGCCACCCACGCAGCAGCAGTTCCTTCTTGTAATTGAGAAACGAGTGGTCAAGAGGCACGCCGGCGATATCGCTAATCTCCTCAAACGAAAGGTCGAAGCTCTCCCCCGGCTGCTCAGCGATATAATCCCACAGCTTATCGTACTTGCTCATGATCGCTTTCCTAGGCGATGCCGTGCGTCTCCTTGAGATGCGCGATGACGTCCTCGATACCGTTGTAGAGTTTCTCGTCGTCGTAGAGATATGGAATGAGATTTGCGTCTCCGCCAAGCGCGAGCAGCTCGTTGTACGGAGCCTCCTGCTCAACATCGCGCTTGTCGAGCTCAATGCCGTGTTCGGTGGCGAAATCAGTCACGATGGCACAGGTAGCGCACGGCGCCCAGTAATACAGGATTGGCGTAGCCATGGTTCCTCCTTCTTGACTGTTTGCATGGGGACATTATACGCGAGAGGCGTCGGTCCCTTTATACATATCCCGGCTATTCGTGCCGTTGCGTCAGATGCTCACCGTCAGGCCGTCCATGAGGTCGTTCACGGTCTTCATGGCGCACATCTTGCCGCACATCGTGCAGGTCCCTTCAGTGACGGGCGGGGCGCTCTCGTAGAACTCGCGTGCACGCTGCGGGTCGAGGGCAAGGTCGAACATCTCGTTCCATGACACGCGGCGGCGCGCATCGCTCATGCGATTGTCCCGGTCACGTGCACCGGGCACGTCTTTGGCGATGTCGGCGGCATGCGCGGCAATCTTGGTGGCGACGAGTCCCTCGCGCACGTCATGGGCATCCGGCAGGCGCAGGTGCTCAGCCGGCGTCACGTAGCAGAGGAAATCCGCCCCACTCGAAGCCGCGATGGCCCCGCCGATGGCCGCCGTGATGTGATCGTAGCCGGGAGCGACATCGGTCACGAGCGGACCGAGCACGTAGAAGGGCGCATCGTGGCATAGACGCTTCTCCATCTTCATGTTGGCGGCAATCTCGTCAAGCGCCATATGCCCCGGCCCCTCGACCATCACCTGCACGCCGGCATCCCACGCGCGCTGCGTGAGCTTGCCGATTTCGATGAGCTCGGCGATCTGGGCGGCGTCGCTTGCATCGTAGATGCTGCCAGGACGCATCGCATCGCCCAGGGAGACGGTCACGTCATGCTCGTGCAGGATGGCGAGCACGTCGTCGTAGAACTCGAAGAACGGGTTTTCGTTGCCAGTTGCCTCCATCCAGGCAAAGATAAGCGAGCCTCCCCTGCTGACGATGTTCGTGAGGCGCCCCGTCTCCTTGAACGAGTCGATGACCCGGCGGTTCATGCCCGCATGTATCGTCACGAAGTCGACGCCGTCTTCGGCATGAGCGCGTATGACCTCGAGAAAATCGTCCGGCGTGATGTCGATGAGCGCCTTTTCCAGATACC
>CABURF010000265.1 GCA_902493755.1 uncultured Coriobacteriia bacterium | reverse complement strand
AGGCTACGGACGGCAAGGTTGACATCCTGGTTGCCGGCGTCGGGACGGGTGGAACCATCAGCGGCACGGGCGCGTATCTGAAGGAGCAGAGCCCGAGCGTGCGGGTCGTTGCCGTGGAGCCGGCGGACTCGCCCGTACTCTCGGAAGGCCGAAGCGGGTCGCACGGCATACAGGGCATCGGCGCCGGCTTCGTGCCCGAGACGCTCGACACGGACGTCTACGATGAGGTCATCACCATCACCAACGAGGAGGCCTTCGAGGCGGGTCGTGAGCTTGCCGCACGTGACGGTCTGCTCGTTGGCATCTCGTCCGGTGCTGCCGTAGCCGCTGCCGCAAAGCTCGCGCAGCGTTCCGAGAATGCCGGCAAGAACATCGTGGTGATCCTGCCCGACACCGGCGAGCGCTACCTCAGCTCCGCCATGTTCGACTTTGGGGAGTAAATATCGTCAGAAGCGGGACAAATGACCTGTCCATTTGTCCCGCTGCGACTGCGTCTATAATGGCGTCCGAAAATCCCTGAGATGGAGGGCGTCGTGCGCTTACGATACCGATTGATGCAGCTGTTGCGCAGGCACTGGATGCTTGGCGCCGCGGCGTTTGTCGCCCTCGTTTCCATGTTCTTCGTGCCGCCCGACGGGGCGTATCTCGGCTACTTTGACTGGAAGACCATCGGTTGCCTGTTCTGCGTGCTGGCCGTCGCGAGCGCGTTGCGAAACGCGGGCGTCTTTGACTGGGCCGCCCGCACTGCCATCGCGCGCTTCGGGAGTCCGCGCAAGCTGACGATGACGCTCGTGCTCGTCACGGCCGCGTTTTCGATGGCGTTTACGAACGACGTTGCGCTTGTCATCATGCTGCCGCTCTCGGTGGCCGCTCTTGTCGAGTCAGGCCAGCCACGGCTCGTGCCCGCCGTCTTCGCGTTGCAGGCGCTTGCGGCGAACCTCTGCGGCATGGTGACGCCGTTCGGAAATCCCCAGAACATCTACCTCTACTCCTATTTCCACGTAGAGCTGGGCGAATTTCTCATGACGATGGCCATGCCGTTTCTTCTGTCCGTCGTGGGTGTCGTCTTCGCGACTTGGTTCATGACGGGACGTGGCATTGTCGAAGACGACAGCGTTTCGATGCAGCCGCAACAGGGCACGTCAGACGAGGACGTCATGGCCCCCGCGGCTTCGGCCGCGATGCTCGACCGACGACGCCTCATAGTCTACGTGCCGCTCTTTGTCATCGCGCTACTCGCGGTCTTTCGCGTGATTCCCTTCGGCATCGCCGTTATCATCGTTATCGTGGCGCTTCTCATCTTCGATCGTGATGCGTTGCTCAAGGTCGACTATCCGCTGCTTGTCACGTTCCTTTGCTTCTTCATCTTCGCGGGGAACATGGCGCGTATCCCGATGCTGGAGGAGGCGCTCCAGCCGCTCATGGGACAGTGGGGCTTGCTCACCTCCGCTTTGACCAGTCAGGTCATCAGCAACGTGCCCGCCGCGGTGCTGCTCTCGCGCTTTGCCGACGCGTGGCAACCGCTGCTCATCGGCGTGAACATCGGGGGAGCGGGCACCTTCGTGGGATCGCTCGCGAGCCTCATCGCGATTCGCCACTTTGCCATCGCGCGCACGATGATCCCGCGCCTGCGCGAGCCGGATGCGCCGGATACGGCCTCATTCCTCCGCCTCTTCGGCATCGTGAACGGCGCGTTCTTCGTCGTGCTGCTCATCGTCTGCCAGCTTGCGCTGGGCTAATACGGCAAGGCTGGCAATAGGGGGACAGACCCCTGAATCCCGAATCTGGCAACAAGGGGGCAGATCTTTCTCTTGACCCTCCTCTTCATCGGCTTCCTCTTTGCGCATGCACAATACTGCATTAAGCCGATTACCGACATTCATCTACCATTAGCATTTGTCTAATAGAAACATTTCGCACTTAATTATTTGCATGTATCCAATAGATGCTATAGTCTCCGCGCTCAGTCACGATTCACGAAAGGGTATTGCGTGAGAATAGGCAAAAAGATTGGTGCGGCACTTGCCGCTCTTGCCATGAGCGCGCTGCTGGCTGTGCCTCTCGTTGGTTGCGGTGGCTCAGGCCAAGATAGCAACAATGACTTCATGGAAAAGGGCGATGGCGAGCACCTGGTATGCGCTGTCACCGGCAAGCTCATCAAGATTGCCCCGGCCATTCTCGCCGATCAGCTAGGCTACTTCGAGGAGGAGGGCTGCGATGTCGAATTCCAGACCGTCGCGCTTGCCGACGCCATGGCTTCGATGTCTGTCAACAAGCTCGACATCGATCTTTTCGGCATTGTCCCGGCATGCTCCTA
>CABURF010000264.1 GCA_902493755.1 uncultured Coriobacteriia bacterium | reverse complement strand
AGTCAAGATTGATAAGGCCGGGAATCGTGATGAGATCCGTAATGCCCTGAGTGCCCTGACGCAGGATGTCATCCGCAATACGAAACGCATCGAGCATGGAAGTGCGCTTCTCGATAACCTGAAGAAGGCGGTCGTTGGGAACGACGATGAGTGTGTCGACCTTCTGGGCAAGCAGGGCGACGCCCTCCTCGGCCTGGTTCATACGCTTGCGTCCCTCAAAACCGAAGGGCTTGGTAACGACACCAACCGTAAGAGCGCCAATCTCCTCCATGGCAATCTCTGCCACGACGGGAGCGGCACCCGTACCCGTTCCGCCACCCTCGCCCGCAGTGACGAAGACCATGTCTGCGCCCGCAAGCGCATCGCGGATATCGGCACGAGACTCCTCTGCCGCCTGCGCGCCAATCTCGGGGTTGGCGCCAGCACCGAGACCACGTGTGAGCTCCTCGCCGATGTGAACCGTGCGGTCTGCATCAGACATGAGCAGTGCTTGCCTATCGGTATTGATGGCGATGAACTCGACACCCTTGACGCCGGCCTCGACCATGCGATTGACGGCATTCGTGCCGCCGCCGCCAACGCCGACCACCTTGATTACAGCGAGATGGTCAGATCCTGTGTACTCGGGCATGTCAGTCCTTCCTACGTTTAAGGAATCCTCGTCATCTGTCGGGATTCCCTTTTGTGCTCCGTTTAGTCTGTCAAATGTTAGAAAAATCAGTCCAGACAAGTATACACTTCGCGCAAAGTATCGCCACGATATCCATCATTTTTTAGGTGAATTTTGCGTGTTTTCCTCTATGATTTCTAGTCAAATTTAGCTTTTTGAGCAATTTACTTCAACAAAGCCCTTTCATGCCTATGTGACTACCATTCTCCCGCCGACGGTTTGAAAATGAGCGACACTCCTCTCACCCGCAATTTCTTGGAATCACGCCAAACCGTTACATCCGCATGGATGCATGCGGGGCGCATGCTATTGTCATGCGGGACGTCAGAGGCTTTCTACCAGGTGCGCGATGCCATGGCACGGAACTGCGCCACCGTGGGCACATGTGCGTTGAGGCCGCCATCGACGGTGACGACCTGGCCGGTGAAGTAGGCGCTCTCGTCAGAGCCGAGATATACGCACATTGCGGCGATGTCCTCGGGACTTCCGTAGCGCGTCACCTCGATGTTATCCAGGAAGATCTGCTTGAGCGCATCGGGAACCTTCGACTCGTTCTCCGGCGTCACGATGAGACCGGGACGCACGCAATTGCAGCGGATGTCCTGCTTGCCGTATTGCAGTGCGGTGTATTGGGTGAGCATCTCGACACCTGCCTTCGCGCAGGCATACGCCGTCGTGCCCAAATCGCCCGAACACGACGCCATCGAGCCGATGTTGATGATGGAGCCGCCGCCGTTCTTCTGCAGATAAGGCAGTGCGACCTTGGTGCAGTAGAAGGTACTACGAATGTCGCTCGCAAACACGGCATCCCACTCCTCGAGCGAGATCTCGTCAACGCGGCCATCTTTGAGGGCCATGCCCGCAGCGTTGTTCACGATGATGTCAATCTTGCCATAGGCTTTCTCGGTATCGGCGAAAAGCGCATCCACGGTCTCGGGCTTGGTGATGTCGAGGAAGTGGAACATCGCCTCGCCACCTGCTTCGGCAATGGCGTCAACCACGGCCTGACCGCGCTCCTCACGACGGCCACACACGACGACCTTCGCGCCCTCGGCGCCGTACATCTTGGCAATTCCCGTTCCGATGCCGCTCGTCGATCCCGTGACGATGGCGACCTTGTCCTTCAACCGATCCATTTTGCTTTCCCTTCATACGTTTGCATGGAAGAACCAAGATAATCGCACGGCAATATGCGAGTACTCGGATCCCTAATGATTCTAGACGATTGACGGAAAGCCAAACTGCGGATTGCCCCTACTCCCCCTCGAGCATGCGATAAGTGGGGCGCGTCGGGACGCGGACGTTGATGTAGGATATTCTTCCCTCGTATTCGTTGAGCAGCGAGTTGATGACCGCCTCCTTGACCTCGATGTCACTCGAATCGCCAAAGGCGACCGTCACGCCATCAACCAGGTTGAGCGAGGTCTTGATGGAAGACTCTGCCGAGATGCTCACGATGCGCGAACGCAGGTCATCGCTGATGGAATTGAGGATGTCGAGCGCGTTGTTGATGCCACCATCCGCGCACATGGCACCCGAGATGGGCGCCGGCATGGATGGCGACACGTCGATGATCTTCATCGCGTTTTCCCAGTCATCGGTCGTGGCAGCAGAGAGCCATGCGCCATCCGTCGAGATGACCCAATT
>CABURF010000263.1 GCA_902493755.1 uncultured Coriobacteriia bacterium | reverse complement strand
AAGCCATGTTATAGGTCTGCAAGCCATTGAAACCAAGGCCGAAGCAGAGGATGAGGGCTACGGCAAAGATGATGCCGAGCCAGCGCTTGCCGAGAGCGAGCTGGATGTAGTAAGCGGGACCACCACGAAACGTGCCATCGGGGTTGCGCACCTTCCAGATTTGAGCGAGCGTTGACTCGACGAACGCCGATGCCGCACCGATGATGGCCATGAGCCACATCCAGAATACGGCGCCTGGCCCGCCAATTGCAATCGCCGTCGCGATACCGACGATATTGCCCGTACCAACGCGTGAGGCCGTCGAGACCATAAGCGCCTGAAACGATGAGATGCGACGTTGTTTCTTGGGCTTCGTGGTGTCCGCATAGGCCGTGCTACCATGCTCGTTGGCAGCACCTGGAGCCTTGGGCAGCTTGTCCGTATCGACGTTGCTTTCGACATCATCGGAGAATTGCGTATCGGCAGTGACGCTTTTGCCCACAAGGTTCGTGAACATGTCCTTGATGTAGCGAATCTGCACGAAGCGCGTGCGGATGGTGAACCATATGCCCGTCGCAACGAGAAGAATCACCAGGATGTAGGTGTACATGAAGTCATCGATCGTGCCCGTAAAAGCCACGAGTAGGCTGTTGAGATCTTCCATGCGGTCTCTCTCCGTCTCCCCTGTTCACAGTAATGTCCTATTATATTCTTAAAAGAGCAAGCGACAAAACGAAGCGAAAGCAGGACGAAGAGTCATCATGAAAACCTCAGCCTATGCCGACTTAGCTGACATACAGGTCATCGGCATCCCGCGCGCACTTTTGCAATATCGATACGGCGTGTTGTGGCGAACCTTTTTCGAGAAGCTCGGCAAGAAAGTCGTCCTGAGCGACGAGACTGACAGGGGCATTGTCGATGCCGGTATCGCGCGCTCGGTAGACGAGACCTGTCTCGCATCGAAAATCTTCATGGGTCACGTGGTCAATCTCATCGGGCGATGCGATGCGGTCTTCGTTCCCTGTTATGCCAGCTGCGACATGCATCGTGGCTTCTGCACCAAATTCCAGTCCATGACGGATCTCGTCCGCAACACCTTCCGTACCGAGTTGCGCGTCATATCGCTGCTCGTTGAAAACGTCAGCGACATCAAGGCGACGCGAGCCGCCTTCGTCGAGCTGGGACAGCGTCTGGGCACATCACGCAAAGAGTCCAAGCACGCTTTCAAGGAGGCCCTTCGCGCTCAGAAGGAAGCTGACGAGAAGCAAGCGCAGCGCCAGGAGGACGTCTTGAAGCTCATGAACGAGTATCGAAGCATTGTTGCTAAAGATCCCGCCAGAGCCGAGCAAACGCCGCTTACCATCCTCATCGTCGCGCATCCCTATATCGCATTCGATCAGCACATGGCCGGTGACATCATTCGCTCGCTCACGCAGCTCGAATGCATGCCGCTCTTTGCCTGCGAGACCGACCACGCCAAATCGTACAAGGCGAGCCTCGACTTCTCGTCAACCATGCCGTGGATTATCAGCCGCGAGCTCATCGGTTCCATCCTCACACTTAAGGACCAAGTTGACGGCATCATCTTGATCAGCGCGTTTCCTTGCGGTCCCGATTCCATGACCGATGATGCGATCATGCGCTGCATACAAGGCGTTCCCATTCTCAATCTCATGATCGACGCGCAAACGGGCACGGCCGGTATCCAGACGCGTCTCGAGAGTTTCATCGACATCCTGCAGTTCCAACGCAGAGGAGGTTACATTCGTGCCGAGCGCTGAACACGAGGGCGTGCGTTCCAAAATCACCGTTGAAGGTGATTCCAAGCGCCCCTCCCAGCTCATCACCGACAAATCGCGCGAGAAGCGTCAACGCAAGGCGCTCAAAAAGCAGCGCCACAAGATGACAAAGGTCGCCTTTTTCAGGTATGGCTACTATGAGCCCGCATTCAGATTCTTCACCGAACGCGTTCTCGACGCCGAATTCCTGCCGCTTCCCACCGCGACACGACAGACTATCGAGCTTGGCGAACGTCTCTCGACCGACTACGTCTGCACGCCATTCAAGCATATCCTCGGTGACTTCATCGAGGCTCTCGACCAGGGCGCCAACGTGCTCGTCCAGTTTGGTGGACCCTGCCGTCTGGGCTATTATGGCGAGCTCCAGGAGTCCATCTTGCGCGATGCAGGTTATGACTTCGTGATGCTCAACTTCTCCGAACACAATGACCAGGGTCCCCTCGGCTGGGCCAAGGACTGTCTCAAGAAGGTCAACCCGGACATCAACATCCCCCATGCCGTCGTACAACTCGCAGCAGTGGCAAACATGGCCAAGAAGCTCGATGAC
>CABURF010000262.1 GCA_902493755.1 uncultured Coriobacteriia bacterium | reverse complement strand
CTCAAACATCTCCTCGACACGCGCGGGATGGATGCGCCCGTCGGCAATAAGGTTTTCGAGCGTGATGCGCGCGGTCTCGCGACGAACCGGGTCGAAGCACGAGAGCGTGACGGTCTCGGGCGTGTCGTCGATAATGAGGTTGACGCCAGTGATCTGCTCGAAGGAGCGAATGTTTCGTCCCTCGCGGCCGATGATACGGCCCTTGATGTCATCGGACGGAATCTGGACGGAGGTGACGGTGCGCTCGGCCGTGTAATCGGCAGCCATGCGCTGGATGGCAACCGAGAGAATCTCTCGGGACTTGCGATTTGCTTCGGCCTTCGTGCGCGACTCGATATCGCGAATGATGCCGGCGGCTTCGGCCGTGCACTCCTCGCGGATGTCATCGAGAACGATATCGCGAGCCTCGTCCTTGGTCAGTGATGCGATGTCGAGAAGGCGACGATCGGCCTCATCGAGTTTGGTCTCGAGTTTCTTGTTAAGGCTTTCGGTGCGTGATTGCAAGCTGTTGAGCTGTTGCTCGCGCTTATCGAGCCCAGAACTGCGTTTGTCGAGAGAGTTCTCGCGCTGTTCAAGACGATCGGAGCGGGCCTGCATGTCCTTGCTCTGCTGACGGACTTCCTCGGTCTGTCTGCGTGCCTCTTCTTCGGCCTGTTGCTTGATCTTGAGCGCTTCATCCTTTGCCTCGATTGTTGCCTCACGGCGAATGTTCTCTGCGGATTTCTCGGCATCGGCAAGTGTGCGCTCGGCCTCGGCCATGGCACTCTTTGCATTACCGCCTGAAACAAGGCGGGAGACCAGGAAACCTACGGCGAGGCAGACAACCGCGACAACGACGTAGATAACGATTTCCATTTTGACTGGTACCTTTCCTATGTCATATAAGTACGTTTGGATGCACCGATAAAAAAGGCCGGATACATCCGGCACTCACTGCAATCCATATACTATTAAACCAGCTTTGAGCTGGGAAAACCGCAATATAGAATATGCAACCCGCATATACAACTCGCATACATGCGAGGGATAAATGAATGCCACCTGTTATCCTACCATATAAGGAACGATATCAAAGTGTTCGTATTGACGTAATATTTAGACGGATTGGTGGCAAAAGCAACGAATTACCTGTTGCGGACGCGCCAACTTACGCAGAGAGGTAATCACGCACGACACGATTTGAAAGCTCGTATGAAAAGCCCCTGCCAATAAGACGTCGCATATAGGTTGCATAGGGATTCTTGGAATGAGCTTTGCGTTTGGAAAGCTCGGCCAGGGCGAGTTGATATTCGTCTTTGGTTGAAGAGAACTCGTCGTTACAAAGTGCGATGGTCTGCTCGTCGATGCCGCTTGCCGCAAGACGTGCAAGGATCTTGATCCTTCCCCATCCAGAATGCGTCTTGCCGCGAATGAATGCGCGGGTATAGCGCTCCTCATTGATGAGGTTGACGCGTATGGCTGTCTCGATGGCATCCTCAACTTCCTCATGAGTGAAATCGCAAGAGATGAGGCGTTCGCGAACCTCCTTGATACTGCGCTCGCGAACGCCAACAAGCGTGTTAATCTTTTCCATCGCCTCTCTATGTCGTTGGGATGTAACCATTAGCAAAGCGCTCACTCGGCGGCAGAGCCCTCGGTCATGGCGGAATCGGCAAGATTTTCCGAACCGGTGAAGCCACTTGCGGGGACATCGGCAAGCGTGAAGGCGTCGTCGTCATCGTACTCGACGGGCAGGCCGATGGCGGCGCGTACCTTATTCTCAATCTCGCGGCGCAGCGCAGGACTCTCGACCAGGGCATTCTTTGCGGCTTCACGACCTTGCCCTAAACGCTCGTCACCATAGGTGTACCAAGAACCAGACTTGGTGACTATTTTCTCATCGACAGCCATATCGAGAATGTTGCCCTCGCGTGAGATGCCAGTACCGTACATAATGTCGAACTCTGCTTGCCTGAAGGGCGCAGAGCACTTGTTCTTGACGACTTTGACGCGTACACGGTTACCGACGGCACCGCCATCCACCTTGATGGTCTCGATACGGCGGATGTCGAGACGAACGGACGAGAAGAACTTGAGCGCACGACCACCGGTTGTGGTCTCTGGACTGCCGAACATGACGCCAATCTTCTCACGCAGCTGATTGATGAAGATGCAGCAAGTATTTGACTTGGAGAGGGAGCCTGCAAGCTTGCGCAGGGCCTGGCTCATGAGGCGCGCCTGCAAGCCAACGCTAGCATCGCCTATCTCTCCCTCGATTTCTGCACGCGGAACAAGCGCAGCGACGGAGTCGATGACAATGCAGGAGACGGCATTGGAACGCACGAGCATGTCGCAGA
>CABURF010000261.1 GCA_902493755.1 uncultured Coriobacteriia bacterium | reverse complement strand
GGCTATCATGTCGGGCTGCTCACGGGTCGCATGAGTGCGGAGGAGAAGCAGCAGCAGGCCATGGACGCCTTCAATGCGGGCGATATCGACGTGCTCGTCGCCACGACGGTCGTCGAGGTGGGTGTTGACGTTCCCAATGCGACGATGATGCTCATAGAGGATGCCGAACGCTTCGGTCTCTCGCAGTTACATCAGTTACGTGGACGTGTGGGGCGTGGCGAGTATCCGGGGACGGTCTTTCTCGTGGCAGACCCTGGCAAGGATGATGTCGATATGCGAGCACGCCTCGATGCCTTCGTGAGTACGACGGATGGCTTCGAGCTTGCCGAGGCGGATTTGCGCACGCGCCACGAAGGCGACGTGCTCGGAAGCAGACAACATGGTGCCGAGACGCTCAGGCTCGTCAACGTTATCGATGACGCGCAGCTTATCGCCTGCGCGCATGCAGATGCGCTCGAGATCATCGATGCCGACCCGGACCTCGTCGCAGCCGAGCATGCGACACTTGCTGCTGACATCGAGCGCATTTTCGCAGATTTGGACGAGACGACGTGTAAGGGAGCATAGCATGCGCATTATCGCTGGCGAGTTCAAGGGCCGCATCATCGAAAGCCCGAGCGAGAGGACGACGCGTCCGACGACCGATCGCGTGCGCGAGTCCATCTTCTCGTCCATCTACTCGCGTCTGCCCGAGCTTGCCGGCGTGAACGTGCTCGATGCCTTTGCGGGCAGCGGCGCCCTGGGTATCGAGGCACTTTCGCGTGGTGCGCACGGCTGCACCTTCATTGAGCGTGACCGTGCCGCCCGTGACGTACTTGAGCGCAATCTCGCTTCGCTTTTCCTAAAGGCGCCGCGCGTGCGCGTCGTTGCGACCGACAGTTTCGATGTTGCTGCACAACTTGCATCTCATGATCCCTTTGGGCTCGTTCTGCTTGACCCGCCTTATGCCGAGGGGCCAACGCGTGTCCATGAACTGCTTGATGAACTTGTTGATTACGGAAAACTCGCTCATGGATGTGTCATCGTCTACGAGCATGCGTTGCAAAGCAAGGAAGCCGTTGCCGAAGAGTTCGCTATAGACGGGCGCTTCGTACTCGATGGGCAGAAGAAATATGGCAAAATCGGTGTGACATACCTGAAGCTCCACGATCACGAGGATTAGGCATGCATAAGCTCTTGGTTCCCGGAACCTTTGATCCTATCACCTTTGGCCACCTGGACGTCATTCGACGCGCGAGCTGCATGGCCGACGAGGTCATCGTCGGCGTTGCCGCATCGCAGGGCAAGCGCGGCGGGACGCTTTTCACACTCGACGAGCGTATCGAGCTTGCTCGTGAGGTTACGGCGGAGTTCGCCAATGTCGAGGTTACGGGCTTCGATAACCTGCTCGTTGATTTCGCGGCTTCCATTGGTGCCACCGCCATCGTCAAGGGGCTGCGTGCGACGACGGACTTCGAGTACGAGTTCCAGATGGCCATGCTCAACTTCCGCCTCGCCCCCGAGCTCGAGACCCTCTTCGTCATGTCATCTCCCGATTACATGTACGTCTCCTCGTCCATTGCCAAGGAGCTCGCCTCGTTGGGAGGCAGCACCGTAGGCATCGTCCCCCCAATCGTGGGCGAAGCCCTTGCTAAGCGTCTGAAATAGGGTACCAAGAGTCCTGACCTCCTCGACGCGGATGATGACATGGCAGGGGTAGAGCCGAGATTTAAGGGAGCGCGCCGTAAAGACCGCGAAGCGGGCTGTCGGGAAGCGACCGTCGAGGCGATGCCCCTTCCATGTCATCTCAAGTCATCCGTGCGCACAAGCGCTGTTGCTTCGTATATAATCAAAGGCTCTATAGCTAAACCTGGGTTCATGCGAGCCCATGCAACTTGAGAAAAGGAGGCGATACGTGAAACCTTTGCACATCATGGACACGACCTTGCGTGATGCCCACCAGTCACTGTGGGCGACGCGCATGGAGACGGGCGACATGCTCCCCATCTTGTCAAAACTCGATCAAGTCGGGTATTGGTCCATTGAGATGTGGGGCGGCGCGACATTCGATACCTGCCTGCGCTTCCTCGACGAGAATCCCTGGGATCGTTTACGCGTCGTCAAACAGCATTGTCCCAATACGCCGTTGCAGATGCTCACGCGCGGACAGAACCTCATCGGATATCACCACTATTCACGTGATATCGTCAATCGCTTCATCAAAGCCGCTCATCGTAACGGCATCGATGTTTTCCGCGTCTTCGACGCGCTCAACGATATCCGCAATGTCATCGACAGCGCCGAGGCGCTCAATGAGTGCGGCGCCCATTTCGAGGGCGCCATCAGCTACACCATGAGCC
>CABURF010000260.1 GCA_902493755.1 uncultured Coriobacteriia bacterium | reverse complement strand
GTCTCTCGGCGGGCGAGCGCTTCGATCAGTGGGATCTCATTCGCCAGGGCAGAGCGCATGTCGTCGTAGGTACGCGCAGCGCGCTGTTCGCGCCCGTGGCAGATCTTGGGCTCGTAATCATCGACGAGGAACACGACTCCTCCTACAAGCAGGACAACGCACCGCGCTACGATGCGCGTGTCGTAGCCCGCAAGTTGACCGAAATGCGCGGGGCGATGCTCATCTTGGGTTCGGCCACGCCGAGCATCGATACGCTTGCGTCATGCGCGGGCGGTGCACGCTGCGAGCGTGCCTGGCAACGCGTCGTGCTTGGCGAACGTCCAAGTGGGCAGCCCTTACCCGACGTGCAGATTGTCGATATGGCACGGGAGTTCAAGGGCGGCTCGCGTTCGATGTTTTCCCAGGTGCTTGTCGATGCGCTGGCAGACGTATACGAGCGCAAGGAGAAAGCCGTGCTGCTGCTCAATCGGCGCGGCTTCGCCTCATTCGTGCTCTGTCGTGAATGCGGTTTCGTTCCCGAATGTCCACACTGCTCGACTTCGCTCACCTATCACGAGCGCTCGGCCACGCTCGTCTGCCATCACTGCGGTCACATCGAACCCATGCCGGCAACCTGCCCCCAATGCGGCAGCCCGTACCTGCGCAAGTTCGGTGCCGGTACCGAGCGCGTGGAGGCCGAACTGCGTCAGGTCGTTCCCGACGACATGCCCATCATCCGCATGGATGCCGATACCACCAAGGCAAAGGGCGCCCACGAACGTCTTCTTGGGGAGTTTTCCGCGAGTGAAGGAGGCATTCTTCTTGGCACCCAGATGATCGCAAAGGGTCTCGACTTTCCCGATGTCACGCTCGTGGGTGTCATCAATGCCGACACCACGCTCAAGCTTCCCGACTTTCGCGCACCCGAGCGCACGTTCCAGCTGCTCGAGCAGGTGAGTGGTCGTGCGGGTCGTGCCGACAAGCCCGGTCGTGTCATCGTCCAGACCTACTGGCCCGAGCACCCTGCAATCCTCGCCGCGGCCGCACATGATAGGGAGCTTTTTCTCGAGCAGGAGCTGCCCTCGCGCGAGGAGCTCGGCTATCCACCCTATGTGCGCCTCGCGAACGTGCTCGCGTGGGGCAGGAACGAACAGGCGGTGCGCCAGGTCATCACCGAGCTGACGCTTGCCATCAACTCGTCCATGATCTCGGCAGGGCAGGAATGGGAGGTGCTCGGTCCTTCGCCGTGTCTGCTCTCGCGCCTACGCGGACTCTATCGCTGGCATACTCTCATCAAGGCACCTATGGGCGCGGATATCTCCGCCGTAATCGAACCCGTCCTCAAGGCACGCAAGGCCAATGACGAGGTACGCATCGCCGTGGACATCGACCCAGACAACCTGTTCTAACCATTATCCTGTGCAATGCGAAGATGGGGCAAACGTCCTTGGGGCGTTTGCCAATATGATGCGTGCAGGCAAGCTGTGAAGCGGAGGTCCAAGGGAGCGCACCATCAAGTAACCTAACGTCGGACAGGCCGTCGAGCCGAGGTCTAAGGGAGCGAGCCGAAAGGACCACGAAGTGGGCCGTCGGGGAGCGACCATCGAGGCAAGACGGCCTGCCCGACGTCACCGCGAAGCGGGCTGTCGGGAAGCGACCGTCGAAGCGAAGCAGCCTGCCTGCACGCGTATTATGAGGTAGAGATCAAAAAATCATTGCCTCGTACTTCGCATTGCTGTATTCTGTCTCTTCGCGTCGTTTCCTCCGTGAGGATAGGCCTGCACGTGAAACGAATGGCACGATGAGAAAAAGGATCAGACAATGGACTACATCCGCGCAATCGAGCAGCAGCAAATCAAGGAGATTCCCGAGTTCTTCCCGGGCTCCCATGTAAAGGTTCACTACCGCATCAAAGAGGGCAACCGCGAGCGCATTCAGGTGTTCGAGGGCGATGTCATCCGTCGTCACGGCTCCTCCAATCGCGAGACCTTCACGGTCCGCAAGGTGTCCTTTGGCGTAGGCGTCGAGCGTACCTTCCCCGTGCATTCTCCCAAGATCGAGAAGATCGAGGTCGTTCGCCATGGTGCCGTACGTCGCGCCAAGCTCTACTATCTGCGCGATAAGGTCGGTAAGGCCGCTCGCCTGCGCGAAAAGGGCTTCTAATCGGCCTCACCAAACAAGAACGCGAAGAGCTCCGCAGGGTACATACCGCGGAGCTCTATTCTTATATGCGCGAGCTTGCGCCCGACGGCATCGTCGTCGGCATTGACGAGGTAGGCAGGGGAGCGTTGGCCGGTCCGCTTGTCGTTGCCTGCGTGGCCCTTCCCGATGAGCCCCAGATCGTGGGGCTTGATGATTCAAAG
>CABURF010000259.1 GCA_902493755.1 uncultured Coriobacteriia bacterium | reverse complement strand
CCTTCTTGTCATCCAGGTGTTGCAGGACATGCGAGAAGTAGACAAGGTCAAATGAGTCGTCTGGAGCGTAATCTTGCAGACTCGTGCACTCCCAGGAAAACCTTGCGTCCGTCGTGGCGTCTTTCGCATCGTCTATCGCATCTTGCAGCGGATCGATACCGACGATCTTCGACAAACCCGCGTACGGAGCAAACTTGAGCACCGTGTTGAAACCGTCAAAACAGCCGACATCGAGCACGTGGGCAGCATTCATGCCATCAAGCCCGATGCGCTCGAATGCCCGGTAGTCGGCATCGGCGCCCAGGCGCGCGACGGCATCAATATGTTCCTTGCTCCAAGACACCGATACGACACCCCTCGCCTTCTGTCTCCACCCTCACAATGGGAAGCCCGTTCGAGGCAGACCCACGCGCCCTCTAGCCACGACGACCACAAGCGCCCCTTTGAGCACGCGAAGCTTCCTTCAACATCTCCATCTCGGAATCGGAGAGCACCGCGTCGTCCGCGAACACGGCGATATCGGATTCGATCTGCCCTACCGAATGAACGTTGCATGACACGCTGCGCACGTTTTCGAGGGATTTCACGAACATGAGACCCCATTCAGCACTCGACCTCTGCGTGCCTCCCTGACGAAGCACTGCCAAGGCGTCCTCTTTCAGAAGACTTGCCGGACCCACGCGCAGAGCCCCGTGGGCGAGAATGGGCACACCGGCCTCGCTGGCGATTTCGTAGGCTTCACGTGCCCTGCCTTCGAACCAATCAAAGAAGTTGATCCTCATACGCACGAAATCCCATGGATAGCGCTTCAGGAACTTTGCCAGCTCGTCGGGGCACAGCTCCGAGTTGAAACCGAGCTGCGCGATCTGACCGGCCTCCTTGCGCTCAAAGAAGTAGTCGATTGCGCCGGATTCGACGTTAACCTCCTTGTTGATGTCGGTCACGCCCTCAATCGCGTAGAAATCGATGCACTCTTTGCCAAGCTTCTTGAGCTGCTTCTGGAACACGTACTCGTAACGAGGGTCAACCATCTCGAAGAAGCTCGTACACATGCAGCGACTTGGCGACCTTTGCGAATTCATCGCCGAGGAAACTCTCCGCCTCGCCCTTGTGATTCGAGTACGAGGTGTCGAAGAAATCGACTCCCCCATCAATCGCCGCTTGGAATATCGCCGAAGCCGTCTTTACGTCGAGATGGACAACGCGAGAGCTGTCCTCGGTCGGAAAGCGCTTTGTCCCGAGCCCGAGACGCGATATCTTGCATCCGTTGACCGTGCCATATTGCATGGGTCCGTACCTCCCTTAAGCTGACATGCCGTGCGCTATTCCTGCATCAACGCGTATACGGCGTTCGAATACCGTGTGAAATCGGGAATGTCGAGCCCCTCGGCGAGCATCGACTGTCCGTAGAGAATGAAGGCATAGCGCTCGACGAGCTCGTTGTCATGCGCCTCGAACGCCTTGCGCATGACATCGAAAATGCCGTGCTCGGGATTGAGCTCGAGCGCATGACGTATCTGGGGTAACGCCGACGAACGTTCCTGCATGGACGCAAAGTACCTCTCGAGGCCCAGGCTCACCTGTCCGATGGACATGATGCACGCCGGCTCCCTGTCAAGATGCAGGGTGGAGCGTACCTCCACGACGTCGGCCGGCAGGCAATCGCGCACATACGCGAAAAGCGCGGAATTCTCCTCGTCGATCGTGCGTTTGCGCATGAGGCTCTCGGCATCATCGAGAACGAGGTCATCCGCCGATACGTTCTTGATGGGAAGGCCGTCGTATTCGCGCAGGGTCATCAGGCTGAACTCGTCGATGCCCTCGGAGCACAGGATTACATCCCATCCCCTTTCGGTCACGGCCTTCACGGATGTCGTGGATTCGAGCTTGCGTGCCTCGTCGCCGGATGCAAACAAGATGCACGGCTGGTCACTTGGCATGGCGTCGCGGTATTCGCGCAGGGTCATGGGATCATCCGACCGAGCGGTAAAGAAAAGCAACAGGTCCTCGAGCTTCTCGTTGAGCGCCCCCAAGGTCGCGTAGATGGCGAACTTGAAGGTGCGTCCGAAGCCCGAGAAGAAATCGACATAGGTCTCGCGCTCCTCATCGCGCATGACGGCGAACTCGTGGCAGAGGCGCTTGTCGATTTGCGCGGCTATGTCCTGCAAGAACGGGTCTTCCTGGATGCCTTCGCGCGACAGGCTGATGCTTATGTCAGGACTATCGACAACGCCACGGACGAAGCCAAAGTACTCAGGAACCAAATCGGCGTAGAGCTCGTCGATCATGACGCCCGAGCTGTAGAGCTTGAGACCCTTCTTGTAATCCCTGCTGTAGAAGTCGCCCGAGGGCTCGGACGGTA
>CABURF010000258.1 GCA_902493755.1 uncultured Coriobacteriia bacterium | reverse complement strand
TTCCGGCAGCTCGGGGAGTGGCTCCGGCGCTGCCATTTCCGGCGGTTCGAGCGGCACCAGCTCGGGCGGCAATACGGGAGGCAACACCGGTGGCTCGAGCGGCGGCACCTCGGGTGGCAGTGCCCCGAGTGGTGGCAACACCGGCGGCGATAACCTGAATGGCCCCGGCGTGAGCAATGGTGCCGTCAACATCGCCATGGTCGCCTCCAACGGCCGTACGCTCACGGGCACGGTAAACCTGCATGATGGTTACGTCATTCCCAACTCGAGCGAGAAGGCCTACAGCATCGACGAGCTTCGCGCTCTTGGCCTCAACGATGCCGAGCTCTGCATCGCGCGCAACGAGCCATACGCGCGTCAGGGCTACAGCTTCAGGAACCCCGGCCTGCAGGCGTACTTCAACGCACGTAGCTGGTACCACAACACGGGCTGGCGCGGTGAGCTTCCTGCTGACAGTGCAGGCTACATTACCGCGCATAACCTGCTTGCGCTTGCCGAGCAGACGCCGGGCGCCTCCCAGTGGCTACGCCTGCGTATGAGGTAACCTGTACGCGAAGCGGAGGATGATGCACACCGGAGCTCCGAAGCCCAGTCGCTCCGGTCGCGCTCCATCCTCCGCTTTCAAATGAGCGTGCGCAAGTTAATGTGCAATCGCCCAGTTGGGGCCCATCTGCACATCGGCAATAAGCGGAACCTTGAGCTCGACCACGTTGTTCATGACTTCGGCGACGAGCGCAGCCATCGTATCCGCCTCTTCGTTCGGGCACTCGAAATCGAGTTCGTCGTGCACCTGGAGCACCATACGCGCATGCAGGCCCTCTTCGCGACGACGCTTGTTCACCTGGATCATCGCAAGCTTGATGATGTCTGCTGCCGTGCCCTGCATGGGATGGTTCATTGCCGTGCGCTCGCCGAAATGACGCAGGTTCACATTCGTGCTGCGCAGCTCGGGGATGTGGCGCTTGCGACCAAACATGGTCGTCGCATACCCGTCCTTATGCGCCTGAGCGACGACGTCATCGAGATAAGCGCGGACCTTGGGATACGCATCATAATAGCGGTCGATCATCTCCTGTGCTTCGGCCATGGGGATGTGCAGCGTCTGGCCGAGACCAAACGCCTGTTGCCCATAGACAATGCCAAAGTTGACCGCCTTGGCACGCGAGCGCATATCGGGCGTCACCTCGTCAACCGACACGCCAAAGACATCGGAAGCCGTATGGGCATGGAAATCCTCGCCACTCAAGAATGCGTCGATGAGTCCCTCATCACCCGAAAGATGCGCGAGCAGCCTCAGCTCGATCTGCGAGTAGTCGGCCGACAGGAAGACGCCGCCTTCCGGGGCAACGAACGCCTCGCGGATGCGGCGACCAAGCTCCGTGCGCACGGGAATATTCTGCAAGTTGGGATCGGACGAGGAGAGCCTGCCCGTCGTCGTGACCGTCTGATTGAAGCTCGTGTGGATGCGTCCGTCGGCACGATCGACGAGCGTCGGCAGAGTATCCAGATACGTCGACCGCAACTTGGTAAGCTCGCGATACTCGATGATCTTGTCCGGCAGCGGATGGTCATCGCGCAGCTTCTCGAGCACCGAGGCGTTCGTCGACCAACCCGTACGATTCTTCTTTGACTTCTTCGTATCAAGCCCGAGCACCTCGAACAGGATATGCCCGAGCTGCTTGGGCGAGTCGATGTTGAAGTCCTCCCCGGCAAGTTCGATGATCTCGGCGCGCAGCTCTTCGATGTGTCCGGAAATCGAGACCCGTCCCGAAGCGCTCCATCGAGAGCAGCACGGGCATGAGCTTGAGCTCGATATCGCAGTACAGATTCCAGGAATCGTCTTCTTTGAGCTTGGTTGTGAGCACATCCACCAGGCTCTCGGCAACGGCAGCCTCAAACTGGCCGTCGCTCGGAGCGTTTTGGCCCGTCGGCTTGACCAGATCCAAGTATTTCTCGGCAAGCTCGCTCGTCAGGTAGCTACCGTTTGAATCGAGCAGGTATGCCGCAAGGCTGCAGTCAAAAAGATTGGCCGAGAATATCGTGTCGAGTTCCCGCGCGAGATGGCCCGGCGCAAACACGCCTCGCAGCATGCGCTTGATGTCGATGCCCACAAGCGTACCCTCGGCGAGGATGTGCCCGATGAGAGGTGCGGCAAGCTCGATCGTTGTCTCGGCAAGCCCCGCACCATCAGAGAAGACGACGGTGGGTTCCTGCGCAAAGAGCGACTGCTCGATGGGCTCGTCAAGCGCAACGGCAACTCGACGCCCCGCCTTCACCGCCGCCTTGACGAAAGACTCGGCATTTTGGGAGACGTGATAGCTAAGCTTGACCTTGGGCTGCGGCATGGCGGCGGCAGTCGACGCGT
>CABURF010000257.1 GCA_902493755.1 uncultured Coriobacteriia bacterium | reverse complement strand
AGCTGTTTGCGGAGGGCATTGCGCAGACACGCGTCGAGCGCGACCGCCTCGTTGCAGCCCTCTCGCAGCTCGATAAAGTTACGGTGTATCCGAGCGAGGCCAACTTCGTGATGCTCAAGCTTCCGTTTGCGGTGCGCACTTGGAGCGATCTGGACGAGAAGCACTCAGTGCTCGTGCGCAACGTGTCGGGGGAGAATCACCTGGCCGGTTGCCTGCGCGTGACGGTGGGCACTCCCGAGGAAAACGACCGCTTCCTCGACGCGCTCAAGACCGAGCTCGATGACCTGGCGAATCAACGCTGAGAAGGGTTAGGAAGGGGCTCAAGGGTATGATGCTCGCCAATGATTCGCACCATGTCCTTGAGCTCTCCATATTTCGCAGCAGCGGGTCGATGAAAGGAAAAGTATGGAGCGAATTGCCGAAATTACGCGTACGACACGTGAGACGGACATCACGATACGACTCGACCTTGATGGCACGGGGGTTACCGACATCGACACCGGCGTGCCGTTTTTCGATCACATGCTCGATGCCTTCGGGCGCCACGGGCTCTTTGACCTTACCGTGCATGCTACGGGTGACGTGGATGTCGAGGCCCATCATACGGTCGAGGACTGCGGCATCGTGCTTGGCCAATGCTTTGCCGAGGCGCTGGGCGACTGCCGTGGCATCGTGCGTTACGGTTCGATCATCCTGCCGATGGACGAGGCGCTTGTCATGGCAGCCGTCGATATTTCCGGGCGTGGACAGCTGCACTACGATGTGGAGCAGACCTGTCCGCTGCTCGGTACCTTTGACGTGACGCTCGCGCAGGAGTTCTTTATCGCATTAGCTGCCAATATGGGCGCCACGCTCAACATTCGCTCGGTGACCGGGCGTAACATGCACCATATCCTCGAGGCGGCTTTCAAGGCCGCGGCACGCGCCATCAGCGCGGCTGTGGCCATCAACCCGCGTATCGCCAACGAGGTCCCTTCGACCAAGGGCGTGCTGTAATGGCCGCCACGATTGCCGTCGTCGATTACTGCAAGGGCAATTTGGCTAGCGTGCAGCGCGGTCTTGCCGATGCGGGCTACGATGCGCGCATCACCGACAGCCCCGCTGACATCCTTGCCGCCGATGGCGTGGTGCTGCCTGGCGTGGGCGCTTTCACCGATGCGATGACGACGATGGAGGGGACAGGACAGGCTGATGCATTGCGTACGGCCGTGGCCGATGGAGTGCCGTTTCTGGGGATTTGCCTCGGCATGCATCTGCTCTTCGATTGGGGTGACGAGGGCCAGCCCGAGGGCGAGCGTCTGGCGGGACTGGGCGTATTGCCTGGTCACGTCGAGCGTATGACAGCGTTTGACGCATTCGGTAAGAAGCACAAGATTCCGCACGTGGGGTGGAACTCGGTCGAGTTTGTCGACGGGGTTGGAGAGCACGAAGGCGCCATGCGCCTGTTCGCTGACATCGAAGATGGCGGACACTTCTACTTCACGCATTCGTATTGCGCGGTTCCCGACAACGAAGATGATTTAGTGGCGACGAGCGAACATGCGCGCCGTTTTGCCTGTGCGGTGGCACGTAACAATGTTTTTGGCGTGCAGTTTCATCCCGAAAAGTCCTCTCACCTGGGCTTACGACTGCTCGAGAACTTTGGCTCGGTTGTTGGGGGCTTCTGAAAGCTCCTCTAAATTGGATGTTTTGACTAAGAAAGTGCATTTGACCAAGATACGGGAAGAAACGGCAGGTAGATCATGATTCTCGTCCCCGCAATCGACATTCTGGATGGGCGTGCAGTGCGCCTAAAGAAAGGTGACTATGCGCAGGTGACTATCTACAACGATGATGCCGTGGCGCAAGCGCGTCTCTTCGAGGAAGCGGGAGCGCAACGCATCCATATCGTTGACCTCGATGGTGCCCGTGACGGAGCGCCCACTAACATGAGCATCATCGCGCGCATCGCCCGTGAGACGAGTGTCGAGATCGAGATCGGTGGCGGTATCCGCAGTATGGAGACGATCGAGCGTTATCTCGACGCAGGAGCGGCGCGGCTTGTGCTTGGCAGTGCGCTCGTGCGCGATCCCGAGCTTTGCGAGCGCGCCGTGGCAGCTCATGCCGATAACATCGTGGCCGGCATCGATGCCAAGGATGGCATGGTCGCCATTGAGGGCTGGTGCGAGGGGACGAGCACGCCTGCGACGGAGCTCGTGGCCGAGCTCAAGGGTCGTGGCATTCACGAGCTCGTCTACACCGACATCGCGCGCGATGGCATGCAGACGGGCATCGATGCAGCTGCCTATGGGCGGCTTGCGCAGGTCGCGGGCTTTCCCATCACGGCATCCGGTGGCGTTGCCACGCTTGCGGACATCTACGCGTTGGGCGA
>CABURF010000256.1 GCA_902493755.1 uncultured Coriobacteriia bacterium | reverse complement strand
CCGCTTTACATCACGCGCATTGGTGGGACAACGGGTTTTGCCGGTGCGCTCATACTCGACTTTTCGATTGCCGCGGCCATTGCGCGCCTGTTCGCTGGCCGCATCATCGACCGTATGGGACGCAAGCGCATCATGGTCGTTGGCGCGCTTTTGCTCATCGCGGGCTCGGCGCTTGCCATCCCGTTGCCCGGCTTTTATCCGCAAATCGTGCTGCGTGCGTTGCAGGGCATCGGCTTTGCCTGCGTGACGACGGCGAGCGCGACGGTAGCTGCCGACGTGCTGCCCTGCGAGCGTCTGGGCGAGGGCATCGGCTACTATGCCCTCGGGCAATCGCTCGGCATGGCGTTTGGTCCGGCTTTCGGCATATTTCTCTGCTCGCTTGTCTTTACCGAGAGCCTTTTCGTGGGCGTCGCCGGCGTGGGCGCGGTGCTCCTCATCCTCGTCATGTGCTGTAATTACGAGAAACACATCGAGCGCTTGCCCGAAACCTCGGAGTATCGTGTGCTCGAGGAGAAACGCCGCAGGCTTGCTCAAGAAGCAACAGACGGAGACGTTAAAGCTATCATCGAGGAGGCTGAGGACGCAGATCGCTATCGGGGATTTGCGGCGCTCTTCGAGAAGCGCGCCTTTGTCGGTGCCTTGCCGATGATCGTCATCTGCCTTGGCTTTGCGATTCCCGTGAGCTATACCGCACTGTACGCCCAGTCGCTCGGGCTTTCGAATGCCGGCATGTTCTTCTTCGTGGGCGCCATCGCGATGACGGCCTCGCGCTTCCTGGGTGGCAGACTGCTTGACATCGTACCGCCGCGCATCATGTTTCTGATGACGAACTTGTGCGGTGTCGCGATGCTCCTCGTCATGGCGTTCGTGCACTCCGATCTGATGCTCTACCTGGGCGGGTTCTTCTTCGGCGTGTCGATGGGATTCGCGTTTCCGCTGCTTAACTCGATGGCCGTCAAGAACACGCCACCGGAGCGTTGGGGCGCGGCCAATGCCATGTTCTTCCTCGCCAATGACATGGGTGTGGGGCTGGGAGCTTCGCTGTGGGGCTTTGTCGCCGATTCCGCTGGTTTTTTCCCTGTCATGCTCGGTGGTGCGGCCACGTTCGTCGTTGGCTACCTCATCGCGCTCGCGGTGTTTCCGCGGAAATGAGCAGCTTGTGTCTGCAATCGGTGGGGCGCTTGTTGGAAATTGACGTTTTCCTAGGGCAGTGAAGCTCAACATGCAAGGAAATGGCGTTTTCCTAGGGACTGGGTGTGAGAAACCCTAGGAAAATGTGAAAAGCTTCAAGGAAAATCACGTGACCCTAGGAAAACGTGGAAAACCTGCATGCGGCATCGTGAAATCCTAGGAAAGCGTGAAAAACGCGCGCACTGTCTGTAAAGCCAGGCGAATGCGCAGGCTGACTGCCCGGTCTAGAACAAGCCCATCATCTGCCAGAAGGGCACGGCGATGAGCAGGCAGACGATGGCAATGGCGGTGTAGAGGATGCAGTATTCGGCGAGCTTGGAGTTCTTCGCCATCTTTCCGTCAACGCTGTAGAAAGCCGCCAGATACACGGGATTCTGATACTGCACGAACCATACGTTGATGACCGTGTAGCTTGCCATGCCGATGACCCAGGGGTTGATGCCGAGGGTAATCGCGATGGGAATGACGAAGGCGAGGAAGATGTTGATGAAAGCGGTTTGGGAGACGATGAGGAAGCGTGCCGCGATCGTGATTAAGGCGATGCCGACGACGAGCATGTAGGGATTGTCTGCGAGTGCCATGACGAGAGGCGTGAACTCGGCGACGATCCACTCGGTAATGCCAGCCTGTGCAAAGACATCGCCCAAACCGAGCACAATGCCGATGAAAATGAGCGACTCCCAGCCCACGCCCGGCCCGAAGTTTTTCTTGTTGATGATGCCGCAAGCCGTCATCGCGACGAGTGCGCCGACGGCGGGAATCCAGGCAGCCATGCCGTGGAGGCTTTGAGTTACCCAAAGCGCAACGGTCACGGTTGTGATGATGGCCATGCGACGTTCGTCGAGGCTCATACGGCCTAGCTCGCGGCGTTTTGCCATGAGTTCGTCTTCGCTCGGGTCGTTCGCGATTTTGGAGTCGGCCTCGGAATCGACGGTCGCGTCCTTGCGGCGTGGACGGTAGATTAGGGCCAGGGCCACGAGGTTGAGCACGGTCATGGGAATGAACCAGGGAAGCGCGTTCACGAACCAATGGACGAAATCGAATTGCGCCTGGACCTGAGCCGGATAGATTGCAAGCAAGGTATAGCCGACAATCGAGGAGCTGATGAAGGCCGGCGCGGCGGTCTGCACGCCGGTGAACATGGCGAGGAATAAGCCGGTCGCCTGGCGGCCCTGACGGCGGTAACCGCGCAAG
>CABURF010000255.1 GCA_902493755.1 uncultured Coriobacteriia bacterium | reverse complement strand
CCTTGGCATCGTCGATCATGAAAATGTCATTGTGGCTGTCGCCTGCGCAGATCGTGTCGAAACCCATCTCGTTGATGAGGCGCGTGACCTGGACCTTCTTCTCTGCCTTACGCATTGCCCAGCCCGTGATGCATCCATCTTCGTCGATAATGAGCTCATTGCAGAGGATGGTCGGCCAACCGAGTTTCTTCATGAGCGGGGCGGCAAATTGCGAGAAGGTGTCGCTCACGATCATGACCTGCGTAAGGGAACGCAGCTCGTCGAGAAACGCACGTGCCCCATCAAAGGGGTCGAGTGTCGCGATCGTCTCCTGTATCTGGGAGAGCTTGAGGCCATGCTCATCGAGTATGTCAAGGCGATACTGCATGAGTTTGTCGTAATCGGGCTCCTCTCGCGTGGTGCGCGTGAGCTCCGGGATGCCGCATGCTTCGGCAAACTCAATCCAAATCTCGGGGACGAGCACTCCCTCAAGGTCTAGGCATACAACGTTCATGGTCAAGATCTCCTCTCGTGATGTCTATCTACAATAGTAGGCGCAGTTGTTAGGTGTTTCGTCTACCTCGACCTTTGCCACGGGAAAGCCCATCTCGACAAGCCGGTCGAAGAAGTAGCGTGCGAAGTTCTCGCTCGTGGTGCGCCAGGGGACCACAAACAAGCGGAAAGTTTCGGATTCGAGAGCGGCTATGGTTTCCGGTGCGAGGGAACCCTCCTCAACGATGAACATGTGATCGAGTTCCTCGGTGAGCGAACGCAAGGCATGCTTGAAATCCGAGAAGTCGACGACCATGTCCTTTTCCTGACCGCTCGACTGCAGGTCATCGACTTCGATCCAAGCAATAACACGCCAACGATGACCGTGAAGGTTCTCGCATTTTCCATCATAGTCAGTAAGGAAGTGCGCTGCGTCAAAAGAGCTCTCTGTCATGAGTCCGTACATGGATGCTTCCGTTCTCGAGGCTATTTGACGATGATTTCCTGGTTCTTGAGCACGACACGCGAATGTGGCGGTACCGATTCGGTGACGAAGCTGTTGCCGGCGATGACCGAGCCCTCGCCGATGATCGTGTCGCCACCGAGCACGCTTGCGCCGGAGTAGATGGTAACGTTGTCCTCGATCGTCGGGTGGCGCTTGGTGCCCTTGAGCTTCTGGCCTGCGCGCAACGAGAGCGCACCGAGTGTGACACCCTGGTAAATCTTGACATGATTACCGATGACGGTGGTCTCGCCGATGACGACGCCTGTGGCATGGTCGATGAAGAAGTACTCGCCGATTTGCGCGCCGGCGTTGATATCGACGCCGGCGACCTCGTGGGCATGCTCGCTCATGATGCGCGGAATGAGGGGTACGTCAGCCAGGTAGAGTTCATGGGCGATGCGATAGACGAAGGTTGCGTAGAAGCCGGGGTAGGAGAAGATGACCTCCTCCTTGGATTGAGCTGCCGGATCTCCGTCGAAAGCCGCTTGTACGTCCTTGAGCAAGAGGCGCTGTATCTCGGGGAGGCGATAGAAGAAGTCCGAGCAGATCTTGCTCGTCTGCTCACGTACCTCCTCCTTGGAGAGGCTCTCGTCTCGGAAGAGAAGTGCCTCGCGCACCTGCTTGCGCAGAGAATGCTCGATGCGCGTGAGCGTGTCGCCGATGAAGTACTTGGGGCCCGTCTCGCAAGGGACTTCCCAGCCGAAGTAACGAGGAAACATGATGCGCCGTATGTCATCGAGAATCTCGATGATCCGATGCTTGTTCGGGAAGTGCCAATCCTGCTTGGTGAAGAAGATTTCCTCGGCTTCGTAGTAGTTCTTCTCGAAGTCTTCGACGATATCGTCAAGTTTGCGGTTAAAAATGGCCCTGCTCCTTGCTTACGAAGAATGTCTGCTGCACACGATACCAATAAAAGCGCACACATGTTTACCACGTTTCGATTTTGTCAGCTTTTCAGGGAGTTTGTCCTTCGGCACGGGCGATTTGGGCAAATACGGATGCTATAGTTGTTCGGTTCACTTCATTTGCAGCGAGGAATGAGTATGCTCGAAGAGAGAGACATCATCAGACATTGCGAATCGCGCATGCTGCGCCGCGCTCGCAATATCGCTCGCACCGATGACGCGATCTTCGATAGACGCTGCAGCTACGATACGGGCGAGAAGCCCATAACGCGTCTGCGCGCGCGGGTCAAGAGCACGGCAGATTGGCGTACCAACTACGAAGTCGAGCTTGCCTTCGACGAAGATCAGGGCAAGGTCATTGACTACGCCTGCACCTGCGCCGCTTCCGTATCCAACCCCGGCATGTGCAAGCATGTCGCAGCTGTCGCGCTCATCTTCCTCGAAGCCCCCGCGAGCTTTGCCGGTCATATGTCCGTGCGCGTCACGCAGTCTTCGGCGGGGGTTAAG
>CABURF010000254.1 GCA_902493755.1 uncultured Coriobacteriia bacterium | reverse complement strand
GTTGGCTACGTGCTCGAGTTCGATGGTGTCTCGTTCTACGCAGCAGGCGACACGAGCATGACCGAGGACATGAAGTCCGGCAAGCTTGCCGCCACGAAGCTCGACTATGCGGCGTTTCCATGCGACGGCGTCTACAACATGGATGTGGACGAGGCTTCCGAGTGCGCCAAGCTCGTCGGCGCCAAGCACAACATTCCCATCCATGAGGTGCCCATCGACTCTGACGCTGACTCGGCAGTGGAGTTCGATGCGGACAAGGTCGAGAACTTCGAGGCGCCTGGGCGCATCATCCTCGTCCCCGGAGCGGAGCTGCATCTGTAAAAAAGTGGCAGGGCGCGCCAGGCGCATCCTGCCCGCAATACGAGATTTCTCGACTTCGCCACGCTCCGCTCGAAATGACAGGGAGGGAGCGGGGCGCCGCCGCCGCCCTCTGTCATTTCGACCGGAAGTGCGAAGCGCCGGAGTGGAGAAACCTCTATTTCACGACAAGCACTGGGCACTTGGCATGCGTAAGAACCTTGTGGCTCACGCTGCCAAGCGCAAACTCGCGCAGGGCGCCCAGGCCACGGCTACCCATCACGAGCAAATCGGCTTCCGATTCCGCCGCATAGCGAACGATTTCATCGGCAGGGCGCCCGTGCAACAGCACGATCTCATAATCGACGCCGGCATCTGCCAAAACCCGTGCTGCATCCTTGATAATCTCGCGCTGGGCCTCACCGTGCGCCTCGATTGGGTCGTAGACCATGTCCGAATATACGTCGATGGCGATAACCGAGACAATCTTAACCATCGCATCGCCCTCAAGCGATGCGATGTAGGCTGCCTGCTTCGTTGCACGTAGCGAGTTTTCCGATCCATCGGCTGCGACGAGGATGTTCTTGTACATGACGCAGCCCCTACATGATGAGGTCAAGAGGATCCTTGGGAATCTCCCTCTTGGGCGCATTGGGGTCATCGGCCGTGGACTCATCAACCTTGATAAGCTCGACATCGAAGGTGAGGTCCTTGCCCGCCAGCGGGTGATTGTAATCGAGTGTCACGGCCTCGGGGGTGATGTCCTTAACCGTAACCGGGACCTTCTCCTCGTCCTCGGTAATCATCCAGATGACCTTGCCAATCTCGAGGCCCTTCATGTTGGGCATGACCTCCATCGGGATTTCCTCGGTGTGCTCATCGAGGTACTCGCCGAACGCTTCCCAATCCTTGATGGTAAAGGTCTTCTTCTCGCCTTCGGCCATCTCGCGCACCTCGCGCTCGAAGCCGTCGAGCACCATGTCGTGACCAACCTGGAACACGAGGGGGTTCTCGGCGGTCATCTTGTCGTAGACGGAGCCATCTGGCAGACGACCTTCGAAAGTCAGGGTTACGGTTGTTCCATCGAGCATGACGATAGTCCTCTCATCCGAATGCGCAATGCGCTATTTCTTACGCGAAAAAGCGTCCTCATGACAGTACCGCATGCGGGGAATTCTGCAAGGGCATCTGGGCTATAATTGCCAAAGCGTAACCGCAAATCAAAGGGGATTTCGTGGCTCAGAAGTTTAATAAGATCTACATCCAGCAAGACGCCATCGCCAAGCACGAGGACTTTGACACCTGGTACGAGGATGGAGACGTCTTCCTCCAGTTCAAGAGCAAGGAAGGCTGGAAACGGGAGAAGGACAAGGTGCAGATCATGGGCCGCATGGGCGGACAGGTCGGCCTTATCAAACCCGACAATCACGTGCTTAACTACTACATTCGCTACGAACGTTGGGAGTACATCCTGCACACGTTCGTTATCAATCATCACTACTATATCGAAGGCATGGTGTGGGACCTCTACGGGTGCGCACACGAGCCTCCGTGTACCTTCGTCGAGGAAACGCTTACGAGCTTCGAGCGCAAGGCCGTGCATATCAAGCTTGTCAACTTCAAGGATAAGGGCATGTGCTATGAGATTCACGCCCACGAGCTTGAGAAGCTGCGCATTGCCGTGGCGGCATTTGTCGCCATCCTCATCAAGGAAGAGTGGAAGGGACTGAGTGAAGGCAACGATTACTCACCTCCCGGTCTCCTCAACAACCTCAAGAGCCGCATCTTCGAAAACAAGGGCTTCACCTACGAGGAAGTCCAGGAGCTCATCGAAGCTGACTCTCCCTACGTGCGCATCATCAGGCCGGAAGGTCGCCCCATCGACCACAAAGACTCGAAACTCAAGAAAGACAAGCGCGGTCACGTCCTAGAGAAGCGCAAGAGCGATTCAATAAAAAAGTAACCGGCTCTATGACAGCCGGGCGGGGCAAGGGGCAGATCATTTGTCCCACTAACCCTAGATTTCGGGATATAGGCAGAAAAGTGTGTCTGGCTAGTCAACCGAGTAAGGCCAGCGCGTCCGATGGTGGAACT
>CABURF010000253.1 GCA_902493755.1 uncultured Coriobacteriia bacterium | reverse complement strand
CATGGGCGGCAATCTACGAAGTCACGAAGAGCCGTACGTTTTAGAGATATATCCGGCACGTTCGTCCTCGCCGGCGGATGCGCCTTGTTCGAATGAAAGGACACATGATGTCTGGAAAGACCTCTGACAAATCAGTGATCAAGTGCATCGGTTTCTGCGGTTTTGGAATGGGTGCGAACATCACTGAGGTCGATGTGAAAGACGGGAAGGTTGCTCGCATCAGACCGTTACACTATGACCAGCTCTACAAGCCCGAAGATCTGAACTACTGGAAGATCGAGAAGAACGGGCATGTGCTGGAGCCAGGTATGGCAAGCTGTCCGCCGCCGCTGGCTACTGCATACAAGATGCGTGCCTACTCGAAGAACCGCATCCCGTATCCCCTGAAGCGCGTCGACTGGGATCCGAACGGCGAGCGCAATCCGCAGAACCGTGGTATCTCCAAGTACGAGCGCATCTCCTGGGACGATGCCTGTGACATCATCGCGGCCGAGATCAAGAGGATTCAGGACGAGTGCGGACCGTTCTCCATCTACGCACAGTCCGATGGTCACGGCGAGACCAAGACCGTGCATGCGGCCCATGGCTGCCAGACCAATCTCCTGGCGCTTACGGGTGGCTTTCTGAAGCAGGCTCGTCAGCCAGATAGCTGGGAAGGCTGGTACTGGGGTGCAAAGCATGTCTGGGGCATGGATCCCGTCGGCATGCAGACCATCACCAACAACGTCATCAAAGACATCGCCGAGCACACGGATGCCGTCTTCATGTGGGGCGCCGATCCCGAGACAACTCCGTGGGGCTGGGGTGGCCAGATGTCGAGCCTCATCTCGTATTGGTTCACCGACATCGGCGTCAAGCAGGTTTACGTGTGTCCCGATCTTAACTACGGCGCGGCAATTCATGCCGACAAGTGGATTCCCGTTCTGCCCAATACCGACGTTGCCCTGCAGCTTGCAATTGCCCATGTATGGCTGACCGAGGACACGTACGAAAAGGACTACATTGCCACGCACTCCGTGGGCTTCGACAAGTTCGTCGACTACGTCATGGGTCGCGGCGAAGACGGCATCGAGAAGACGCCGGCCTGGGCGGCCGAGAAGTGCGGCGTGCCCGACTACCGCATCAAGGCGTTGGCTCGCTACTGGGCGAGCAAGAAGGTCTCCGTTGCCCACTGCAACGGCGGCGGCTACATTCGCGCTGCCTTCTCGCACGAGCCCGCTCGCATGGAAATCTACCTGCTGGGCATGCGTGGTGTTGGTCAGCCGGGTGTCAACCAGTTCCAGATGATCGAGTGGCAGCTCATGGACATGCCCACGTGGAACCCGCTGCCCAGCTGCTCGGTGCTCCCGAGTGTCGAGGGTGCCTATCGTGGTGCGACCATGGACCTGTCCGAGCCGTTCATCCCCAAGACGCTCATCCCCAAGGCCATTACCGAAAAGAAGCTCGAATGGCACGGCCATGTCATTGCCGGCATCGCCACCGTCGATCAGTTCATTCCGTTTGAGTGGGAGCCGGAAGAGGGCAAGGGCGTGCGCATGATCTGGTCGGATGCTCCGTGCTGGTCGAATTGCTGGCAAGGCGGCAACGTCTTCCAGGAGGCCATGCGTGATTCCGAGCTCGACTTCATCTTGGTGCAGCACCCCTGGTTCGAGAACGACACCAAGTTTGCCGACATCATCCTGCCCACCAACACGCTGTTCGAGACCGAGGACTTCAATGTCGACGTGCGCAGCGGGCAGTGGAATGCCATTGCGTACGAGGGCCAGGCAATCGACCCCATTGGCGATACGCGCAGCGATTACGAGGCCGTATGCTCGGTTGCCAAGGCGCTCGAGAAATTCGGCGGCAATTACGAGAACCTGTACGAGCGCTATACCCAGGGACGCGATGTCATGGGTTGGATCGAGAAGGGCTTCCGCGAGTCCGGTATCGAAGATGGCGAGCACGCCGACTTCGAGCAGTTCAAGGAGGACCGCTTCAAGCTCTTCCCGACGCGCGAGGACTGGGAGGACATGCCGCATGGCCTCATAGGCTTCTACGAAGATCCCGTGGGGCATCCGCTCTCCACGCCGTCCGGGCTGATCGAGTACTACTCCGAATCGCTGGCGCAGGTCTTTCCCGATGACACGGCACGAGGCCCCATCGCGCGCTGGATCGAGGAGCCACTTGACGGCCATGATGACCGCCTTTCCAGCCCGCGTGCGAAGGACTACCCGTTCCTGCTCGTCACCAACCATCCGCGTTGGCGCGTGCACGCCAATCATGACGACATCCCCTGGTTCCACGAGCTTTCGACGGGCAAGGTCACGGGTCCCGATGGCTACCTGTACGAGCCGCTGTACGTGAATCCCATCGATGCCGAGAAGCTCGGGCTCGAAGACGGCGACATCGCCGCACTCTATAAC
>CABURF010000252.1 GCA_902493755.1 uncultured Coriobacteriia bacterium | reverse complement strand
AGCCGTCTGGCCGAAGGGCGCTTCGCCAGCCAGCAATACAAGGACATGCTCGCCCCCATCATCCGTCTCGTGCCACTCACGCACGAGGAGCTCTTCGTACTCGCCGAGAAGCTCACCGTCATCCACGCGCAGCTCTTCGATTACGAGCCACGCCTGACCGACGATCAGCTCGTCCAGTTCATCAAGACGGAGTTCGAGCGTGTGGGAGCAACCACGCACATCACGCCCCGCGAGGTCATCCGCGATTTCATCGAGCTGCTCGACATCATGTACCAGAATCCCGACGCGCAGATGGACGAGCTGCTGGCAAGCGAAGCATTCACCAGCGCCATTGCGCCCAATGCTTCGAGTAACGTGAGCGTGGCTGCCGAGACAAGCGACCGGCAAGAGAACTTCTTCGAGTTCACGCTCTAGGCGGTGATCATGGACGTCTTTGCCTCATATGCGCCCTTCATCCAGGACTTCATCTACCGTAACGGCTGGGAAAGCCTGCGCTCGGTGCAAGTCGCCGCCGCCGATGCCATCTTCAATTCCGAGGACAACGTCTTGCTGGCCGCATCCACGGCCTCCGGCAAGACCGAGGCTGCGTTCTTCCCCATACTCTCCCAGCTCGATGAGGACCCTTCCTCGAGCGTCGGCGTGCTCTACATCGCACCGCTCAAGGCGCTCATCAACGACCAGTTCGGCCGTCTCACCGAGCTCTGCGAGGAGGCCGAGATTCCCGTCTGGCGTTGGCACGGCGACGTCGCGCAATCACGCAAGAGCAAGCTGCTCAAGCACCCGAGCGGCATCTTGCAGATCACGCCGGAATCCCTCGAAGCGCTGCTCCTGCACAAGCATTCCCACATCCCCGCGCTCTTCGGCGACCTGCGCTTCATCGTCATCGACGAGATTCACTCCCTCATGCGCGCCGACCGCGGTGGTCAATGTCTCTGCCTCATCGAACGCCTCTCGCGTCTCGCATCATGCAGCCCGCGACGCATCGGGTTGTCGGCAACCATCGGCGACCTCGAGCTGGCCGGACGCTTCCTTGGCGCCGGCTCGGGTCGCGACACCATCATCCCCCGCATCGAGGACACGCAGCAGCGCTGGCGCCTATCCATGTCTCACTTCTTCGTGGGAGAGGGCGCCGAGGAAATGGGTGAGACACATTGGACAGGTACATCTGTCTCATTGGATTCTGCCAATGAGACAGATGTACCTGTCCAATGTGTCTCACCCTCCCCACCCGAACCCGCCACCGATGCCGCTCCCGCAGGCGCGGACCTCGGCCTCGGCTACATCTTCGAGCATACGCGTGGCAAGAAGTGCCTCGTCTTCTGCAACTCGCGCGAGGAGGCCGAAGGCGTCACCACCACGCTACGTCGCTATTGCGAGGCCAACAACGAGCCCGACCGTTTCCTCATCCATCACGGCAACCTCTCGTCGGCCGTGCGCGAGAGCGCGGAAGACGTCATGCGCGACGAGGAGCTCGACCAGACGACCGTCACCACGGCCACCCTCGAACTCGGCATCGACATCGGTCGCCTCGAGCGCGCCTTCCAGATCGATGCCCCCTTCACGGTGAGCGCGTTCTTGCAGCGCATGGGGCGTACGGGACGGCGAGGCTCGCCCCCGGAGATGTGGTTCGTCATGCGCGAGGACCGCGCCGAGCCGCGCACCACCCTGGGCGCGACCATCCCCTGGAAGCTCCTGCAGGGCATCGCACTCGTACAACTCTACCTCGAGGATCGCTGGGTCGAGCCACCGCGACTCGACCGCCTGCCCTACAGCCTGCTCTACCACCAGACCATGGCAACCCTTGCCAGTGGGGGCGAGATGACGCCGGCCGAGCTCGCGGCTCGCGTCCTTACCCTCGGGTACTTTCATCGCGTGAGCAGCGAGGACTTCCGCGTCCTGCTACACCACCTCATCGACATCGACCACATCCAGCTCACCGAGGAGGGCGGTCTCATCGTCGGCATCGCAGGCGAGCGCGTCATCAACAGCTACCGCTTCTACGGCGTCTTCCAGGAAAACGAGGAGTACACCGTTCGCAACGAGTCCCAGGAGCTCGGCACCATCGTGCTGCCACCGCCCGTGGGCGAAAAGCTCGCCATAGCCGGTGCCACCTGGCTCGTCGAGGAGGTCGACCACAAGCGCCACCTCGTCTACGCCACGCAAGTAAAGGGCCAAGTGCCGGCCTACTTTGGCGACTGCCCCGGCGACATCAACACGGTCGTACTCGAGCGCATGCTGCGCGTGCTCATGGAAGATGCGGATTATCCCTACCTCATGGACAACGCGCGCGGCAGGCTCGCCCAGGCCCGCTCGACCGCACGCAACGCCCATCTCGACCACATCCCGCTCGTCCGTCTGGGTGGCAACACCTGGGGGCTCTTCCCCTGGCTTGGCAGCTACGCCTTCCTC
>CABURF010000251.1 GCA_902493755.1 uncultured Coriobacteriia bacterium | reverse complement strand
CTTGTCCCAGTCCCCGAGCGTCATCCACCGTGGTAAAGTAGCAGAACATACGTTTTGGGGAGGAACCATGAGCCTGCTTCAATCTAGCGACGAATACTGGGAGTTCCTGGGACAGTGCACGCAGTGCGGACACTGCACGCAAGCCTGCGAGTCGCTCACCATGGCCGACATGACGCTCGGCGACATCGCCAAGGGTTTGCTCGACGCTCAGCGTAACGCCAACTCGGCCGAGGAGCTTGCCATCGAACTTGCCGGCAACCCACAGCTTACCCAGGCGGTACGCGGCTGCTTCTTCTGCACGAGTTGCAAGAACACCTGCTTCGCACACAACAACGTTTCCGATCTCATATATCATGCACGCGATGATTACCAGAAGCTCGGCCTCATCCCCCGTGACACCTACTCGAGCGTCGAGGTTGACCGCGAGTGGGACATCTTCACCGCCTATCGTGCCATCTACGGTATCGACCTTACCGACCTTACGCGCCACATCAAGACCGCGACCCATGACGCCGCAACGGACTGCAAGGTCGCGTTCTTCCCCGGCTGCTCGCTTGCGGCCTACGCACCCGAGCTCACGCGCGAGATATTCGAAGCGCTTGACGAGCTGGGTGGCAAGGCGACGATGATCGACCATTGCTGTGGCTCGCCGCTCAAGAGCGCCGGATTTCTCGACCGTGCCGAAGCCCTCTGCGATCGCAGCTGCGCGGAAATCGCATCGTCCGGTGCGCACACGCTTATCTGCGTATGTCCTGGCTGCAAGAACGCCATGCAGGCCGCCCTCGATCGCAATGGCATGGACGTGCGCGCCGTAAGCCTCTCGGCGTTTCTTCTCGAGCACGGCTTCACACCCAAGCACCCGCTTCCCGAGGGAAGCTACTGCATGTCCAAGGCATGCCAAGACCGCGATGGCAGCTGCCTGGATGCCACCCTGGAGGTGCTCGGCCTCAACAAGGATACGGTCGAAATCTTCCATGGCTGCTGTGGCGCCGGTGGCGCGGTCAACTCGTTCGAACCCGACCGCGTGGACGCCCAGACCGAGGTGAAGCTCTCGTTTGCTCCAGAAAAATCGACCGTCGTGACCATGTGTCCCACCTGTACCTATACCTATGCCTTCTACCTAATGAACCACCCGCGCGAGCTCGGCAACAAGCACTATGCCGAGCTGCTTTTCGACACCCAAATAGATTGGGACCTCGTCTACGCGCAACTCTCGGGCATGTGGACGGGCGAGTACGGTCCGTGGCTTTCGCAGGTCTTCGCATAGGAGGGGATGACGAGCATGAACGCACATAAGATGACAGACGTGGCTCCCGTTGCCATCATCGGTTTCGGCGCTGCCGGCTTCAACGCCGCCGTCGGCTTGCGAACAAATGGCTACACGGGCCCCATACGCGTGTTTTCAGACATCGAGACGCTTCCCTACAGCCCCATACTCACTTCCTACTACGCGGGCGGAGAGCTCGATTACGAGGAGTGCTTCCCGTGGAGCCAGGCCGAAGTCGACGAACTCGACCTCGACATCGTGCAGGAAGGTCCCGTCACCAAACTCGATACCAAGGAGCACCTCGTACATACGAGCCAAAGCTCCTATCCGTACTCTAAGTGCGTCATTGCGTCGGGCTCCGTCCCCACGCCCGTCGGCTTCCCACGCGATTGCGGCTATGCCCCGCTCATGCTCAGGACTATGGACGACGCCGAGCGTCTCAGGGCCGCCATCACGAACCCCGGCTGCAAGCGCATGCTCGTGAGCGGCACCTCCATGGTCTCGCTCAAGACAGTCGAGGCGTGTCTCAACCGCGGTGTGGAGGTCACGCTCGTCGGCATCATGGACCACGTGCTCGATATGAACGCACTTCCCCAGGCAGCCGAACGTTTCGAACGGGGTCTCGTCACGCAAGGCGTCACCCTCAAGCTTGCCAACCCCATCAAGACGGTGGATGTCATCGAAGATGCCACCCATCCCCTCGGCCGTCGCCTTGAGGTCACCTTTGCCAATGGCGATGTCGAAAGCTTTGACGAAATCTTCGTCGCCCACGGCATGCGCAACAACCTTGACTTCGTCGAGGAAGGATCTCTCGCGATGGATCGCGGCGTCATCGTCGACAAGTTCATGCGCTCGAGCGATCCGGACGTCTACGCTGCCGGCGACGTCGTGCAGGCGACCGAGCTCATCAGCGGCGACAAACGCATCGTCGGCATCTGGAAGAACGCTGCGCTCCAAGGTGCATGCGCAGGCCGGGCAATTGCCGCCGAGTTCGCCGGCAATGAGCCCTCACGGCCCTGCCCTGAGTCACTCGCGATGAACACCATCTGCGTGCGCGAGACGCTTTTCATCTCGGCCGGCACCATCACGCTCGATGACAATAGCCGCGTGGAGACGGAAGTCGACGACGCCATGACCATCGTGCGCATCTTCGAGACCTCTCCCGATGATA
>CABURF010000250.1 GCA_902493755.1 uncultured Coriobacteriia bacterium | reverse complement strand
CAGAATAAAGAAGCGCCATCACATCAAATGTGATGGCGCTTGATAATCAGAAGATATTCTGCCAGAAGCCTACAGCCTCACAAGACTTTCGCCCAAGGCCTTTGCCTCGCCTTCCAGCTTGATGACGGTGCCATGACGCAACGTCACCTTGTTTCCAGAGCTGTCAACGCAACTAATTGACTGCGGCGCGGAGAAGGGCTGGCTCTCACCCAGAGATGCGCTCACCTGAATGCCGGTCTGCCCATGATAGGTGGCGATCATGTCGGTGTAGAGCATGTACACGCCATCGACCTTGATCATCGTGGGACCCTCGTTACCCGTGGCAATGTTGGTGTTGACCAGGTGCCATCCATCAGGTGACATGCTCGAATTCGCATAGATCTGATTGTTGACGCCGTCCTTCTTGGTTATCAGGTAATAGGTGTCCCCGTCTTTGTAGATGGAGGAGTCGATGTAATTGTCCGATGCCTCGAGACCCTGAATCTCGAACGCGGTGGAAGCGTCAAGTTTGAGCCCCTGCGGGAAGTGCTTGCCGGAACCACTCGTAGACGAGGCAAGGCCGTTGTTCGAGATATCGACCTTGACGGCGTAGACCTTCATCCTGTCACTTTCGGGCTGACCATGGTAATCGCCATAGTAACCAGCCGAGAATACGATGTAGGTGTCTCCGTTGTCATCCACGAACCACTCGGGAGCAACGACGGCATGGACGACAGAGAGATGCCATCGTAACTTCCGCCGTTAATAAGGCTCAGTCCTTCGGGCTGCGTCCAATCGACGAGGTTCTCCGAATAGGAAATCATGGGATAGAAGCGCCCGTTGTTCCTGTTCCAATTGGAGAGCATGTAGAACGTCCCGTCCTTGAACATGATGCTTGGGTCATGGAGCGGATCCGCGTTGCTCGCAAACGGGGTGCTGGCCTTGGTGAAATTGATGCCGTCACGGGTGTAGCACAGCGCAGTCTCGAAGCCTGCGCCTTGACCGGGCGTGTCTATGAAGAACGACCCGAGGAACAGGTCCTGCTCGCTCGTGTCATTGATGCCATACCAGCCAATGCCCTCTTCGTTCCATCCCGCCGAGACGAGACTATCGTTTTCGACCTTGCTCAACGTGTAGTTATGGCTTCCCGAATTGTTGGTTGGGGCAGACGGCTGCACATTGGGATTGAACTGACGGTACAGGGCGACGGACTCGTCTGCATCCGAATACCAACCGATGCCCTCATAGCTCCAGCCGACGGAAACGAGATGGTCGCGCTCAACCTCGCTCATGGTGTAGTGATGGTCGGTGCCCGAATACAGGCGATAAACCGCATTGCCATCTGCCGGTGCGGTCCAGCCAATGCCCTCGTAATTCCAGCCGGCATCCATGAGGCTGACCTTCTCAACCGGGCTGGCGGTATAGAAGTGCTCGCCGCTGTTGGGATTGTAGAGACGATTCATCTTCACCGCGGATTCATCGGCATGGGCACTTTTTGCCGGAGACTGCACCATCACGATGAGCGCCGCGCACACAAGTGCAAGAATCGCAATGAGCACGCACCTTTTCGCATGTTCCCTACTTACTAAACCAATCATATGACCCCCTCATCTAGTGTTCTTCCTACGCAATATGACTTGCCTGCATTTTACTAGCCTCTCCTTCGCAAAATTCGCTGCATGCACGCAGCAATCCCGCAACGGAAACGACACAGTCGCCAATCCACCTTTTTACGTTCGTATGTATCCTTTTGCCTTTTTTGCGGTTCTAGCCGAAATGCTCGGATAGAATAGCCGGAAGAAACCGCGGCAATACGTGGAAGGAAACGGCATGCAGCGACATAAGCTTTCGAACGTTCTACTGGAAAACAGCTGGCAGTTCTTCCGAGCCCCTGCCATGTATTGCTCCTCTAATGCCCCCGTAACATGCGGTGATTCCGCCGAGGGCGAATGGAACCTGCAAGGGCCCGGCACCTTCGACTTCACCACCTTCTTCAATGCGCTGCCCACAAGCAAGTGGATGCGCTACACCAACGCCCGAGAGTTCTTCTTGCACCTCGAGCTTAAAGGAGCCGCCTGCACGTTCACGCAAACACGCGCCGACACGTACACATGGCATGCCGAGCGTCTCGACACGACGAGGCGCGATGTCGCGGCAAGCGAAGAGTGGATCACGCTCGATATCCCCCTCCAGCTCAACGATGACGTGCTCGTGGGCTTCCTGCTGGAAAGCCAGGAAATCGTGCAGATCCGCAACAGCTACTATTACACCCAGATTGATGACGAGAGCGTCCGCCCCGTCGAGCTTGCCCTCTGCACGACAACCTTCAAAAACGAGAACTACATCCTTCCCAATGTCGAGCTCGTAAAAAAGCGCATCGTCGAGACTGACGAGCCCATCTCGGGACACTTTTCCATGCACGTCGTCGATAACGGTCGCACCCTTGACGCCAAGGACGTCGAGTCCGAGCACATCTTCCTGCATCCCAACCCCAAC
>CABURF010000249.1 GCA_902493755.1 uncultured Coriobacteriia bacterium | reverse complement strand
ACTTCGAGAAGAAGCCGCGCAAGATTCGTGACTTCGACACGAGCGACGCCACGCCACATGTAATCGTTCCGCCTTACACGGCAGCTGACATCAATGGTCACGTCAACAACAGCGTCTATGCCGACTATCCTTTTGACGCCATCAGCCCGAGTGCGGAACATGGCATCAAGAGCTTCCAGATCGACTTCAGACACGAAGCGCGCACAGGCAATCCGCTCGGCATCTACACCAAGCATGATGACGGCGCGATCTTTACCAAGGGCATCGATGCAAAGGGCGAGATCGTCTTTGCCGCGCGAACGGAGTTCTAGTCCCTGCCCTGTGACAGCTCGTCCATCGCACGATTGGCCAGCTCATCGGCCCTGATGTTGCCCGCGTTATCCGCATGTCCCTTGACCTTGTGAAAGCGTATGTCGGCAAAGCGATCGCGCTCCTCGTCAAGCGCAATCCACAGTTCCTTGTTCGCAACAGGTTGCTTTTTTGAGTTGACCCACCCCTTGCGTCTCCATCCCTCGATCCACGAGGTGATGCCGCCGAGCACATAGGCGCTGTCGAGGTACACATCGGTCGGGACCGCCTTGTTCTTGATGGCACGCAGCCCCTCGATAGCAGCCGTCAGCTCCATCTTGTTGTTGGTGGTGTCGCGCTCGCCTCCGCAAAGCTCCTTTTCGTGCTCTCCCCAGATAAGGTAAACACCCCAGCCGCCCACATTGCTGTCGCTCTGATTGCCACGGCAGCCGCCGTCGCAGTAGATCTCCAGTCTTGTCATGGTTGCCTACTGACGATAGTAGGTCAGGAAGTCTTCGATTGCGTCCATCGCCTCGCCAAGCGTACGGCGACGTGGTAGGTAGACGATGCGGAAGTGATCGGTGTCGGCACAGTTGAAGCCGCTTCCCTGAACGATGAGCACCTTCTTGTCCTTGAGCAAGTCGAGCGCGAATCGCTCGTCATCGGTGATGTTGAAGCGCTTTTTGTCGAGCTTGGGGAAGATGTAGAACGCGGCCTTGGGCTTCACGACGCTCACGCCTGGCATCTCGCACAGACGCTCGTAGACGAAGTTGCGCTGCTCGTATATGCGGCCGCCGGGGACCACGTAATTACGTACGCTCTGATGTCCCCACAGCGCCGTCTGCACGATGGACTGCGCCGGCACGTTGGAGCACAGGCGCATGTTCGTGAGCATGTTGAGGCCCTCGATGTAGTCCCGGGCAATGCGCTTGTTGCCGGAAAGCGCCATCCATCCGATGCGGTAGCCCGCGATCATGTGCGACTTCGATAGACCCGAGAAGGTGACGCAGAACAAATCCGGCGCGAGCGAGGCAATGGAGATATGCTCGCCCTCGCCCTCCATGACGAGGCGGTCATATATCTCGTCAGAGAAAATCATGAGCTGATGCTCGCGGGCAATATCGACAATTTCCTGCAATACCTCGCGCGGATAGAGTGCACCCGTGGGGTTGTTGGGATTGATGATGACAATGGCCTTGGTGCGCGGCGTGATCTTGGAACGAATGTCGTCAAGATCGGGATACCACTCCGCCTCCTCATCGCAGACGTAATGCACGGGATGGCCGCCCGCGAGCGTAGCGCAGGCTGTCCACAACGGGTAATCGGGCATGGGCAGGAGAATCTCGTCGCCATCGTCGAGTAGGGCAGACATGCAGATGTTGATGAGCTCGGAGACGCCATTGCCCGTGTAAATGTCCTCCATCTGCACGTTGGGCAGCCCCTTGAGCTGGTAATACTGCATGATGGCCTTGCGGGCAGACCACAGGCCCTTCGAATCTGAATCCCCTTCGCAGTCCGCAAGCTGCAACGACATGTCATGTACGACTTCATCGACCGCGCGAAAACCGAAGGGGGCCGGGTTACCGATGTTGAGCTTGAGCACGTGCATGCCCGCTTGCTCCATACGGTTTGCCTCATCGAGCACAGGACCGCGCACATCGTAGAGAACGTTGTCAAGCTTCGTGGACTTCTTGAACTGGCGCAAGGGTGCCAACTCATCCTCGATTGTCTGTCCGTCCGCGTGCGCATGCTGTGGCTCCTCGCTTGCCTGCTGATCCGGATTGAGCCAGTCCGCCGCGACGTCAAGCGCCTGGGCAAGGAAGTTCAACGTCGACTTGCGCGGTGTGGTCTTACCGCTCACGTATTGGCTCAGCTGGCTCTTGCCAAGCTTGACACCCTGGATTTCAGCTTGTCGTAGCAAGTCAACCTGCTTGAGACCGCTCGCTTTCATAGCTTCTCTGAGTCGTTCGGCAAAAACAGATGAGTTCATCTTTTGCTCCATAAGTTCAATTTACTGGTCACGAAGTTCATTTTTAGCAGAATATCACAATAAACCAGCCAAAAGGTTCAATTTCGAAAATGGGACAAATGGACAGGACATTTGCCCCATCCGTGTGGGCAGGCTGTGAAGCGGAGGTCCAAGGGAGCGCGCCGTAAAGACCGCGAAGCGGGCTGTCGGGAAGCGACCGTCGGAGCGGAGCAGC
>CABURF010000248.1 GCA_902493755.1 uncultured Coriobacteriia bacterium | reverse complement strand
CGGAGTCCGCGCGGTCAAGACCGTCGCGCAAACGGCGGTCGCCATGATACCGGTGGGGGTCACCATCCAGGAGGTCGGATGGGGAGCTGTAGCGTCCACGGCAGTGCTTGCGGGCGTGCTATCCATCCTTACCAGCGTTGCCGGCATCCCCGAAGTGGACGACGGGGCCTCTGTCGCGAAGATAGCGGACGGTGAGTGACATGCCGCTCTACGTCATCGCCGGACATGGCGCGGGGGACAGCGGAGCTGTCGGCAACGGCTACACCGAGGCCGAGCGCGTACGTGCCCTGGCAAGTCGCATGGGAGAGCTCGGCGGCACGGAAGTAATCGTGCTCGACACGTCCCGAAACTGGTACGCCGACCGAGGCATCCTCGGCCTCGACCTGCCGCCGTCAAGCCAGATAGTCGAGCTGCACATGGACTCGGGGCCGCGCGGTGCCAGGGGAGGCCACGTCATCGTCAAGCCCGGAAAGCAGCCGGACGGCTACGATCTGGCGCTCGCCGCGCTTCTGTCGGGCATGTTCCCCGGTCGAGCAGAGTCCATCAGGGGGCAATCGCTCGCTAACGCGACCAGGGCCGCGCAGAAGGGCTACGGCTACCGGTTGCTCGAATGCGGCTTCATAACCGACGAGCTCGACGTGGGCACCTTCAACTCGCACATCGACCAGCTCGCGCTTGGCATCATGGCCGCGTTCGGCATCGTGCCGGGTGCTCCGACGAAGGGATACGACTTGATACGAATCGAGATACCGCGCGGCACCTACCCGGTGTACCGCTCCTATCGCGCCGACACCGACGACCATTTCCTGACCGCATCCAAGGCCGAGTATGACGCGCTGCCCGCCGAGTACTCGCGCGAGGGCGTGGCGTTCCAGGGAGCGGACAGCGGGGCAATCGTGTACCGTCTCTTCAACCCGAACGCGGAGCAGCACATGTACACAACGGATTACGACGAGGCGCAGTCGCTGGTCAAGGCAGGATGGAAACCCGAGACGGTCACCTTCGCAAGCGCCCGCGAGGGAACGCCGGTGCTTCGCCTGTATAATCCGAACTCGGGAAGCCACCACTGGACCACCGACCCTGCCGAGCGCGACATGCTCGTTGACGCGGGATGGCGCGAGGAGGACGCGGACTGGTATGCGGCTTGCTGATTGGGTCGCCGGTTGGCTGATGCCGTGGCGCGGGCTAACTTGTAGGATTTGGCGAATCGTATAAGTTACGGTAGCACCTGGCCAGGTTAAATTGTATTGTTGGGGCATCTCGTCTGAGGTGCCCCAACTTTTTTTGTTTATGGTCGAGCATTCATGACTACCTTGTAGTCATGCACCCATGAACGAACAGGGCAATCCGCCTGCCCGGATAGGCGATATCGGGGTGTCCGGCGCACTTCTTCCAGTCGCAGCGATATCCGGGCCAACCCATCTCACGTAGCATCTTGCGCACGACAAGCTCGGGTTTCGTGTTGACGCGCTTGTTCGCGACCATGACGTTATGTACGGCTTCGCTTACCATCTCCATCTCATGATACTGCATGAAACTGGGCCGCATCGCACCAAGTTCGCGGTACTATGGGAGCACTATTTGCCCATACCGCCCGAAAGGCTGGCCATGTCTCAACGACTCATTGCTGTCATCGACGGAAATTCCCTGCTCCATCGCGCGTTCCATGCCGTGCAAACTCCCATGAACACGCCCGATGGCGCACCGACCAATGCCGTTTTCGGATTCATGCAGATGCTTCTGAAGATGATAGAGGACTACCATCCGGATGCCATCATCTGCGCCTGGGATGTGCATCGTCCCGATTGGCGTATGAAGCTGCTTGCGGGGTACAAGGCGCAGCGTCCCCCCATGGACGAAGACCTCGCCGTACAGTTCCCCATGATTCAAGGCTTGCTCGAGGCGATGAACATCCCCTGCATCGCGATGGATGGGTATGAGGGCGATGACATCTTGGGCACTATGGCTGCGCGCGGTGAGGCCAATGGCGACCGTGTCTTTCTCATCACGGGTGACAAGGATGCCTACCAGCTTGCGAGTGATACCACGAGTATCGTGACGACTCGCAAGGGCATGTCCGATGTCGTTATCTACACGCCCGAAAAGGTCGTGGAACGCTACGGCATCCCTCCGAGTCTCGTGCCCGATTTCCTGGGTCTCAAGGGTGATTCGAGCGATAACATTCCCGGTGTGCCCGGCGTGGGCGAAAAGACCGCTGCCAAGCTGCTTGTCGAATGGGGCTCGCTCGATGACGTGCTCGAGCATGCATCAAGGGCAAGATGGGGGAGCGCATCCGCGAGCACGCCGAGGACGCGCGCATTAGCCGTGCCGTTGCCACGATCAGGCGCGATGCACCCGTTGAGCTTTCACTCGATGATGTTCACTTTCCGAGTTATTCCGCGCAGGAAGTAAGCGAGGCCTTTGGGGCGCTGCATTTCAACCGCCACCTGCGCGTGGTGCTTTCCTTGCTGGGTGATGACGCGTCGACTGCCGCCGC
>CABURF010000247.1 GCA_902493755.1 uncultured Coriobacteriia bacterium | reverse complement strand
ATGCAGGATGCAGCCGATGCTTTCGACGTCGCACAGCTTCGTGACATCTCCATGGACCAATACCTCAACGACATCAGCCGCGTTCGTGCAGAATATGGCGACCTTGTCGCCTTGCGCGGCTTGGCTTTCTTCGAGGAGTTTCATCTCGTGCAGCGACGCGTCGAGGCCCTGCGACGCGATGATGCCCGAAGCTTCGTATACCTGACCAATCGCTCGAGCATCGTATCGGCAGAGCACTTGCAAAACGTCGGTTTTCCCGGAGATCACGAGGACACTATGATCGCGCTTGCCCTATGCCAGCGCGTGCTCGCGGAGCTTACCGTTCCCGTTGATACCACGCTATGCGGATCAGCACGTATCCATGGTGGTGGCTTTGGTGGAACCATTCAGGTGGTTGTACCCAATGACAAGGTCGACCCCTTTGTCGAGCGTATCGAGAGCTTGCTTGGTATCGGGGCCTGCATGCTCGTAAAGCTCGGGGCACCGGGTATTAGGGTCGAGTCCGCTGCCGCATGACGGCGGCGTGCCAATGTTCCCTCCGAAACGCGTGGAGCGGCCGTGATGATATAATCTACGCTTGATTCTCCTGGTGTTCATGAGGGGAGGGAACACGGGATGTACATGCAAATTCGCCTGCCTTTGGCGTGCCTTGTCATCATGCTTTACTGCCTGCTGCTTTTTCTGCGCAAGCGTCGCCTGCCTACGAAGGCATCTCGCGTATTTTCTTGCATGGGCTATGTGAGCATCGTGAATCTCTGCGCTGCCTCGGTGACGGAATATACGGTCAACAACCGTGCGCTTGTTCCCGACATCCTCAACTACGGATGGCACCTTGTCTTTCTCGTAACGCTCACGCTGTGGTGTGCCTTGCTGCTCATCTACGTGCTCATGCTCATCGAGCGCATGGGTGGGGGAAGCCAGCGGCGCCTCATCATCTTCAGCTGCGCGATATGCGTACTCGTCATCGCGGCACAGCTTGTTCTGCCCATCGAGTATGTCGATACGCCACAAGGCTCGTATTCGCTCGGGCCTAAGGCCTATGCGCTCTACACCATGGTGGCTTATACGATTGTCCTGCTCATTGTGTTGCTCACACGCTACCGCGTTATGCTCGGGCGTATCAACAATCTCGTGCTTCTCGCATCCTTCCTCGTGCTCGTCGTCGTCGCCATCGTGCAGATGATCTGGCCCTACATTCTTATCACGAACCCCGGTCTTGTCATGGTCATGATCGGGCTCATGGTTGCCATGGAAGATGCGCGTCTTTATATTTCCCCTAAGACGGGACTCTACAACTTTTTGGCCTGCAGCACCATGCTTCAGGAACGTATCGCCGAGTCCGGTGAGCTCAAGCTTGGCTGCTATCTCTTCTTTGGTGAGGAGTCCGAGGTCGTGCACGCGATGAAGGCGGCTAACGAGCAAATCTCGTATGCGGGCAGTGGCTTCATGTGTGGTACCTTCACCGACAACGTGCTGCTCGTGTTGCCAGTGCCGCGCTGGCGGGGTATGACATCCATGCCCGAGTCGCTGCCCATGCCGAGCACGCTCGGTGAAGGCGTTCGTTGCGAAGCGCAGGTGCTTATACTCGAAGACGTACGCGACGTGCAGCAGGTTCGCTATGCTCTGCGTGACGTCTATAACCATTTTTGGTCAGACTGTCTATATCTTGACGAATTGACCCACCTCATGCGTCGCCAGGCTTTCACGATGCAGGTCAATGCCATGGTCGAACGCGAAGAACCTTTCGCTCTGCTCATGATTGATCTAGATAATCTCAAGGGCATCAACGATACCTATGGTCATGCGACAGGAGACAAGGTCTTGCGTAGCGTCGCCAAGGTCTTCAGCAAGGTCATTCGTTCCTCCGACATCGCTTGCCGTATAGGTGGTGACGAGTTTGCCATTGTCATCTCGGGGACGACTGACAAAGACACCTTATATGCCATTCTCGAGCGTATCGACCAGGGTCTTAAGCGTATCGACGATCTGCCTGCGAACGATATGACAGTGAGCGTATCGGTGGGCATCCGCGTCCATGACCCATCAGAGGACAAGGTTAGCTTCGCTGATCTATATGCGCAGGCTGATGAAGCGCTCTACGAGGTCAAGCGTCTGAATAAGGGACATTTTGCCTTCTATGAGGCCGAGCCCGAGGACGGGGATGCTCCCGAATAGGATGGGAGGTTCCATGCGGAGCCTCCCGGTTTTCTCTAGTCGCCGAGGACCTCGAGCGCGTCGGCGATGAGCTCGCCGCCCGTGAGACCTCGTGGGTCCTTCTCGATAGCCTTGGGATAGAGGGCTTTGAAGGTGCATACCTCGCGGAAATCATGCAGATGCTCCGGCGCGGTTACGAGGATGACGGGAATGTCGGTCTCGTCGCGGACGATTTCGTCGTTCATGACCTTGTCGACATAGCGGAAGAACTTGCGCTTTTCCTCCTGCTTAACGTCATTGCGCGACTTCCAACCATGATAGGGCGGCAGATGGTCCTCGAGGC
>CABURF010000246.1 GCA_902493755.1 uncultured Coriobacteriia bacterium | reverse complement strand
AGTTCCACCATCGGACGCGCTGGCCTTACTCGGTTGACTAGCCAGACACACTTTTTGTCCTATAACCCTTAGTGACCGGCGTGGATGGCGTCGTAGGCCGTAAGCCACTTCTGGGCGTGCGTGGGAGTGCCCTTTGCGTCTTCGGGCATCTTCGTTTCGGAGTACTCGCGGGCGAGTTCCACGGTATAGGCTTTGATGTCGCGCTCCTTGCACCACTTGAACCAGCCATCGGCGCCGAAGTTGTAGCCCTGGATGACGAGCTGAATTTCGGTCGCGTCGTTGGGTGTGATGGTGCCGAGGTAGCTTTCCCAGAGCTGGAGGTTCTGCCTGAATTCCATGACGCCGGCGTAGATGGACGCTTCGGTTGACTCGGCGGAGATGCCGCGCTCGGGCCAGCCGTTCATGACAATCCAGCCGTACGCACCCTCTGCGGCCTGCATGATATCGCCATCGACGTTGAGCACGCTTTTGACGTTCTTGTCACCGCCAGATTCGACGACCATGGCCGCAAGTAGGCAATCGACCCATTCCGTACCAAGGTCGCAATCTTTGCACGCCTGCTGGACGACGGGTCGATATTGTTCGCACGCGGCGTATTTTGCCGTGTCGGTCTGGGAGAAGAGCGCGGCGGCACCGGCAATAGCAATGACGATGCAGAGCACGATGACAAGCGCCATACGCGATGCCCTGTGCGATGTCTTCACGCGCTTGAGATTGCGACTGTTGACAGCACCTCTGAGATTGACCTGGCGCTGGGCGGCGGCCTTGACCGAGCTGCGTTTACCCGTGATGGGAGGGCGAGTGGAGCGCGAGCGGCTCGAAGAGCGCGAGCGTCCCGAAGTGCTTCGACGTGTTCGATTAGAGGTTTGACTCATGCGCTAGCTTCGTTTGGGGTCACTTCTACTCTTGCGGTTGGGCTTGATTCGGGTCTTGGGTGGTGTCCTGGGCTCCTGCCTGCGCAGCGCTTGTCGCCATGACGACCTCGGTAAGTGCGTCGACGACCTCGGCAGAGCTGCATCTGCTCATCACGGCAGCGCCGTATTGCTCGCCCATGCTGAACGAATACGTGCCGTCGCCGTTATCGATGACGGCAAAGGAGATGGAGCTGCCCGTCGTCTCGTCCTGGACCGTGAGCTTGTTGTCATCACCGACCGTGGCCGGGCCGATGAAGACGGCTGATGCGCTGGACTCGGGGACGACTAGGACGAGGATGGCGTTCTCGCCATCGGCACCACCGGCGTAGTAGAGCTGCTCGCCCACGGGCGTGCCCTTGTAGTACTCGCTCATGCCGGTGACGGCCTGCTCGAAGACGCCACGAACCTCGTCGGAAGACATGCTCGAGGCTGTTGCATCCTCGGGGTTGCCTTCCTCGGAGCCTTCCGTGCCGCTTGCACCCGAAGATGCCGCAGAGCCCGAAGTCGAGCTTTGCGAGGAGTCCGATGAGCCGCCACCACAGGCGGTCATGGCGAACAGAGCGAGTGCGAGTGCGCAAACGCAGGAGATGACGAGTATGAACGAGCGCTTCATGATGGCTCCTTTGGCATTGTCGAGACGTTGTGCAAACGATACCACATGCTCCATTCATGTAAGATATCTCGTGGCAAATAAGCCACGAGATAATTGGAGGCCTGGGAATGGTTTCTCGCGTTTACGTCGAAAAGAAACCCGAGTTCGATGTCGAGTCAAAGCAGCTGGAGACGGAGCTTCGCACGTTGCTTGGAATCGAGGGACTCGAGAGTTTGCGCACAATCCGCCGCTACGATGTCGAGGGCATTGACGACGAGCTTTTCGAGCAATGCGTTCCCACTGTTTTTAGCGAGCCCCAGGTTGACATGGCGCATCGCCGCTTGCCCACGCTCACCGATGACTCCGTGCTCTTTGCCGTCGAATACCTGCCCGGTCAGTTTGATCAGCGAGCGGATTCGGCAAGCGAGTGCATCCAGTTCGTCTCGTGCGGCGAGCGCCCCGAAGTGCGTAGCGCGACGCTGTACCTGCTCGAGGGCGATTTGAGCGATGATGACATCGCCGCCATCAAGCACTATGTCATCAACCCCGTCGAGGCGCGCGAGGCCTCGCTCGATGAGGTCGAGACGCTCAAGGCGGAGTATCCCGAACCAGCTGACGTCGAGGTCATCGAGCACTTCATCGACTATGACGACGAAATCCTGGAGATCTTCATTCGCGAACGCGGTTTGGCAATGGATCTGGCAGATATCAAGGTCTTCCAGGATTACTTCGCCAACGTGGAGCATCGCGATCCCACCATCACGGAAGTGAAGATGGTCGATACCTACTGGTCCGACCACTGCCGCCACACCACCTTCGGCACCGAGCTCACCGACATAGAGATAGATGACGAGATTGTCCAAATGGCCTTTGAGACGTATCTGGAGATGCGCCATGAGCTTGGACGTGACGAGAAGCCCATTTGCCTCATGGACATGGGCACCATCGGTGCGAAGTATCTCAAGAGCAAGGGCATTCTCACGGGCCTCGACGAGAGCGAGGAGATCAACGCCTGCA
>CABURF010000245.1 GCA_902493755.1 uncultured Coriobacteriia bacterium | reverse complement strand
CGAGAAGGTGCTGCTCTCCGAGGAGGAGCGCTTTAATCGCACGATCGATACGGGTATGCATTACCTCGAAGAGACCATCGAGGGTATGAACGAGGGCGACGTGCTCGATGGCATCGCCGCCTTCACGCTGCACGATACCTATGGTTTCCCCGTCGAGCTCACCGCCGAGATTTGCCTCGAGCACGGGATTAACGTCGATATGGAGGGCTTCGAGCGCGAGATGACCGCTCAGCGCGAGCGTGCGCGTGCGGCGCGCAATGACGAGGCCTGGGATGGTTTCGGCGACATCTTCACGCACATCCTTGACGTGCATGGGCCGAGCGAGTTCGTGGGCTACAAGGATGACGAGTGCGACGCACGCATCGTCGACATCATCGTCGATGGCTCGATTGTCGATGAGGCCAACGAGGGCGACGAGGTTGCCATCGTGCTCGACAAGACGCCGTTCTATGGCGAGATGGGTGGCCAGGTGGGAGACACCGGCACCATCACGAGCGAGCTCGGCACCATCGTCATCGATGACACGAAGCGCCCGGAGGAGGGTCTGCCTGTCCACTACGGTACGGTCACGTCGGGCTCCATGCACAAGGATGACGTCGTGCACGCCGCCATCGACAAACGTCGTCGTGCGCTCATCGCCCGCAACCATACGGCGACGCACATTCTGCAGCGCGCGCTCACCGAGGTACTCGGCGAGCATGTCAAGCAGGCCGGTTCGCTCGTCGCACCTGACAGGCTGCGCTTCGACTTCACGCATTTCGAGCCTATGACGCACGAGCAGATTCTAGAGGTCGAGCGCATCTGCAACGACATCATCATGTCCGATCTGCCCGGATACGCCTACGAGACCTCGCTTACCGCCGCGCGCGAGGTAGGCGTTCTTGCGCTCTTCGGCGAGAAGTACGGCGAGTTCGTTCGCGTCATCGAGACGGGCACCTTCTCCAAGGAGCTCTGCGGCGGAACGCACGTGGGCAACACGAGCGAGATCGGCCTGTTCAAGATTACGCAGGAGACCTCGATCGGCGCCAACACGCGCCGTCTCGAAGTTGTGACGAGCATCAAGGCCTACGAGTACATGTCGCGCATGGAGGAAGAGCTGCGCGAGACCGCGCGCTTCCTCAAGGTGCCGCCTCTCGATGTCTCCGAGCGTGTCGCGAAGATGCAGGCACAGCTCGATGAGCTCGAGGGTATGCGCAAACGTCGTATGAAGGCGGCAGCCGAGGGTAGCGTTACCGACTTCGTCAAGGCTGCGGCTCAAGTCGATGGCTACAAGCTCATTGTTGCCGATTTGGGCGAGTCCGTTGTCCAGGGCATGCGCGAGATGTGGGACATCGTCAAGCAGCGTGCTGGCGGTGAGCCCTTTGCCGTCGTGCTCTTCGCGCGCAATCCCGAGGGCGGAAACCCGCTCATGTTGGCTGCCGGCACGCAGGATGCCGTCGATGCCGGTTTTAACGCCAAGGACGTTATCGCGAACGTCGCGCCGCTCATCGGTGGCGGTGGTGGCGGCAAGCCCGCGATGGCCCAGGCAGGCGGAAAGAACGCCGAGGGCATACCGGCGGCTATCGAGAAGGCGAAGGAGCTCTTTGGCATCTAGCCGTACGTATGCGAGTCCTGGGACTTGACATAGGGGAGAAGCGTATCGGCGTTGCCGTTGCCGATACGACGACGGGCCTTGCTATGCCGCTGCGGGTCATGAATGCCCAAGAGGTGATTGACAACGCGCAACCCTGGCGCATGCTCGTGCAGGATAACGAGCCGGACTTGCTTGTCTGCGGTCTTCCCAAGACCATGCGAGGGGCTGCGGGCCAGCAAGCGGCGCGTATTCGCGAGCTTGCCGAGCGCATCGCGCAAAGTTGCGGTGTGCCGCTCGAGTTTGCCGACGAGCGCCTGAGCAGTGCGGAGGCAAAGCGCGTGCTTCGCGCGCAAGGGCTTTCCGAGCGCGAGATGCGCGGCAAGATCGACAGCGTGGCTGCCTCGCTCTTTCTCGAGACCTGGCTTGCCGCGAACAGTGAGTACAAGATGGAGGAACGATGACCCAGGGTCAGCATTATGCACCGTCAAACTACACGGAGAAGCGCAAGGGAAAGTCGCGCAAGCGCGGACTCATCATCGGCCTGATTGTAGTCATTGTCCTTGCTATCATCGCCTGCTTCTTTGCCTACCAGAACTTCTTTGGCGACAAGACGGGGGAGGTGAAGCAGGGTGAGGAAATCACGGTCGTGATTCCCGCTGGCTCCTCGACCGACAAGATTGCCTCGATACTCGTCGATGATGGTGTCATCGGCTCCGCGAACGCCTTCACGAATCGCGTCAAGCAGCTCAACCAGGCTGCGAGTCTGCAATCGGGCTCCTACGTGATGATTGGCGGCGATGACCTCGACAACATCATCAAGATGCTTGCCAATGGCCAGACGGGCAGGCAGCTTGTCATCCCCGAGGGCTTCAATCTGCGTCAGATTGCCGATAAGGTCGAATCGACCTGCGGCATAGACGCCGAGGATTTCTACGCGCAGACGCAGAAGGCT
>CABURF010000244.1 GCA_902493755.1 uncultured Coriobacteriia bacterium | reverse complement strand
GAGCCACAAGCTCGTCGGCCACGAGGGCGAGGAATGGCTCTATGGCATGGAAGGCGAGATCGAGATCGAGTATGGCAAAGAGCTCTTTGTGCTCCATCCCGGCGAGTCCATTTACTACGACTCCATCGTTCCGCATGAGGTCCGTGCCCATGATGGCCAGAAGGCAAAGTTTCTTGCCGTCGTGTACACGCCGGGCTAGAAGGGGGCGGTGCTGGGAATGACAAAGGTTATGGAGGAATCTCCCGCCTACATGGCAACGGATCACCTCGTCACGGAAAACGGGTGGACCCAGGAGGAGATTGATTTTCGCCTCGAGCGTGCAGAAGAGATCATGCATCCGTCTGCGCGCGAGGATGGCAGTGTTCCGCAGTTTGGTGACCAGGACTACCCGTTGCTTTCCGAGATGACGCTCGGCGATTACCTGCGTTTCCAGACTGCGATCGACCCCGATCACGAGTTCATGGTTTATCCCGATCGTGACTTGCGCTGGACCTATGCGGAGTTCAACGACAGGACCGACCGCCTTGCCCGCGGCATGCTCTACATCGGCATGCGCCCGGGTGACCATCTGGGTGTGTGGGCCCGCAATATTCCCGACTGGGTCACCTTCATGTACGCCTGCGCCAAAATCGGCGTCGTCATGGTTACGATGAATCCGGTCTTCAAGTCCAACGAGCTCGATTACGTGCTCAAGCAAAGCGATATGAAGGCGCTCTGCATCATCGACCAATATCGCGACATCGATTACAAGGGAATCATTCGTGACCTCGTGCCGGAATCCCTCACGCAGCAGCGCGGCTATCTCAACACGGAGGAGTACCCCTTCCTCAAGAACCTCATCTACATGGGACCCGAGAAGCATCGCGGTTTCTACAATGTGCCCGAGCTGCTCCTGCTCGGCGAATACGTTGATGCCGAGGAACTCGTGAAGGTCACCCAGTCCTTCGATAACAACGACTGCTGCATGATGCAGTACACGAGTGGCACGACGGGCTTTCCCAAGGGCGTCATGCTCACGCATCGCAACATCCTCAATGACGGCTTCTTCATCGGCGAGGGCATGAAGCTCACGCCCAACGATCGTGTGTGCTTGCCGGTGCCGTACTTCCACTGCTTTGGCTGCGTGCTTGGCATCATGGCCATACTCACGCATCGCTGCACTATCGTCGGCATCGAGGATTTCGATGCCGAGATGGTTCTGCGTGGCATTGACCGCGAGAAGGCGACCGCGGTGTATGGCGTTCCCACTATGTACATCGCCGAGCTCAACCATCCCGATTTCGACAAGTACGACATGTCCTCCTTGCGTACCGGCATCATGGCCGGCTCGCCTTGTCCTCCCGCGACCATGCAGGAGGTCATCGACAAGATGAACATGCGCGATATCACCATCTGCTACGGGCTCACCGAGACAAGCCCCGTGTTCACGCAGACGAGCGTGGACGATGATGTCGAGCACAAGTGCACGACCGTCGGACGCAAGCATCCACCGGTATCGGTCAAGGTCGCCGACGTCAACACGGGCGAGCCTTTGGGTCCGGGCCAGCATGGCGAGCTGTGCTGCCGCGGCTACAACGTCATGAAGGGCTACTACAAGATGCCCGAGGCGACAGCCGAGGCCATCGACGAGGACGGCTATCTGCACTCCGGCGATATGGGCACAATTGACGAGGAGGGCTACTTCCGCGTCACGGGCCGTATCAAGGACATGATCATCCGCGGCGGCGAGAACATCTACCCACTCGAGGTCGAGAACTTCCTGCTCACGATGCCCGGCGTTCTCGATGCGCAGGTTGTGGGTTGTCCCGACGAGAAGTACGGCGAGGTCGTGACCGCTTTCATTCGCACGCGCGAGGGCTACGAGGACATGACGCAGGAGGATGTCCGCGAGTACGCGATTCCTCGCATCGCGCGCTTCAAGGTGCCCAAGTTCGTGTTCTTCGTTGACGAGTTCCCCATGAATCCGGCCAACAAGATCCAGAAGTTCAAGCTGCGCGATATGGCCAAGGAACTCACCGGCCGCACGGACCAAGAGGTCTTTGACGAGGAATAGCGTTTGGGGCGCGTTCTTCGCTTTGGGTTGACGAGGATTGACGTTTGGGGCACGCGCGATGTGCCCCAAACGAACATCTCTGCCGCTTTCTGACGAAAAACGACCGTTGGGGCACGTTTCATGTGCCCCAAACGGAATGCTTCGTCACGCCGTAGAGGCGCATGAACTTGGCAGCCATTGGTCTCCTGCACCATTCATCGCTCCGATGTCACGCGCATTCCCGTGTTGGAGAAGTCAACGCTGATAGCCCCTTGCTTGTCGGTGCGGCAGATATGTGCTCCGTGGTCTTCGAGCATCCTTACGGTTTCGGTGCTGGGATGTCCGTACTTGTTGTCGGTTCCCACGCTGATGAGCGCGATCTCGGGGGAAAGCCCTGTGAGCTGTTCGTCTGTCAGGCCACCCTTGCTGCCGTGGTGGGCGACTTTAAGAAAGTCGATATCGCCTACCTGCGATATGACACGATCCAGCGCCTCGCTT
>CABURF010000243.1 GCA_902493755.1 uncultured Coriobacteriia bacterium | reverse complement strand
ACCTGTACATGACGGTCGCCGACCGGATCAAGCCCGAATACGCGGATGCGCTCGCGCAATCCGAGGGCTACCAGGACTTTCTCAACGCCGTCTTTGCGGACGAATCGAAGAAGGACACGCTCGAGTGGGCCGAGATCGCCAAGCTCAAGCGTCGCAACTGGCTCCCGTTCTTCGAGGCCGAGATGGTCATCCAGAACCTGCGCATGAAGACCGATGGTCTGCCTATCCAGATGGGCACGGGCGTGATATTGGCTCCGACGGGCAGCCGTGACAACATTGCGAACCTCTACGTGTTCGAAAACGGCGCCTTCAATCGTCAGGCCGCCGAGTTCGTAACTTCGATTGCGGGCAAGTTCACGCTTGCCGACTGGGAGTTCTTTGGCATCTACGGACTCTATAAGTATCGTGGCAACGTCATTCTGGAGGCCTGGGAAGTCGAGGAGCCTCCCCGTCACGCACCCAGCGAGAAATAACGCGCGCTGGCTCTTCTTGTGAGGGGCTCGAAGATTGCGCACCGCGAATGAGACAGTGTCTCTGAGCAAGTGTCTCATTTGCGTGGCTCGTGCGCTAATTCGCGTACGGACTGTTTGCTTTGTTGTTGTCTCCCGCGACGATTGCGTTGACGATGGCACTCACAATCGAGATCACGATAGACGCGAGAAACGCGCTGCCAAAGCCCGAAATCCAGAATCCGACGCCAAAGAGTCCGTTGGCAAGCCAGGCTGCCAGATACAACAGCGCCGTGTTGACGACCAGATAGAAGATTCCCAATGTCAGCACCGATATGGGGAGCGAGAGTATCTGCAGGATCGGTTTGATGGAGATGTCTATCAGCGAGAGGAACAGCGCGAAAATGACGATGCCGACCCAGGCAGAGTCGCCACCGATGATTTCGATGCCGGGAATGAGCCATACGGCTGCGGCAACGGCAATGGCAGTTACTATCCAGCGAATAAGAAACGACATGGCTACTCCTTTCACGAGCGACTATGGTGAGGCGCGCAGGTGAATTGCGCCTGACCTTCTTGAATCGCGTATATAATGACATTATACGCCAGCAAGATGAACGTGATCGGAGGTTCCCATGGCAGAGAACGAAACCCGGCAATCACGCAAACGCGTGGCAATGATCACAGGCGCCTCATCGGGGCTCGGGCGGGAATTTGCCCGGCAGATAGATCTTCTCCAGCAAGTAGACGAGCTGTGGCTCATCGCCCGCAATCATGACGCACTGCAAGAGATCGCTGGCACGCTCAGTTCTCCGGCAGTTTCCATCGTGGCAGACCTTACGAGCAAGGCAGATATCGCGGCTATCAAGCAGCGCCTGGCGGACTTCGATCCCGACGTACGTTATCTTGTGAACGCCGCCGGTTTTGGCAAGTTCGGGGATTGGCAGAGCATTTCGGATGAGGCCGTCGATTCCATGATTGACCTCAACTGCCGTGGGCTCGTCGATATGACGCATGCGGCGCTGCCATACATGGGGCGTGGCGCGCATATCGTGCAGGTTGCATCTGCTGCCGCCTTTGTTCCGCTTCCTCATATGAACGTATATGCAGCTACCAAGGCGTTCGTGCTGCGCTACACGCGTGCGCTGCGTTGGGAGCTGCACGGCACGGGAATTACGGCAACCGCGCTGTGTCCCACCTGGGTGAAGACGGGCTTCGAGAAAGTCGCCCGCGAGTCCGGCGGAGGCGGCGACGTACGTCACCTCCTAGGTGCGCAGAAGGCATCCACCGTCGTGTCTCGCGCGCTCACTGCAAACAAGCTGCACCTAGCGGTTGCCACGGCAAGCCCGCAGTCCTGTGCTTTGCGCATTATCGGGAAGGTCGTTCCCAACTGCATCAGCATGGCGGGCTGGGAGCTTGTGCGCCGGCTCTAGCGGCGGGACGCTCTAGTGGCACATGTCACACGAATTGACCATGAGGGGAGGAGCGCTTGGCTCCTCCCCTTTGTGTTTTGGGTGATGGCAACTTGTCTCGCGCACGGCAGCATTTTTGTGCTAGTATACGAAACCGCGCAAAAGCGCCGCATGCGGGCGTGGCGGAATGGCAGACGCGCTGGCTTCAGGTGCCAGTGGGCTTCGGCCCGTGAAGGTTCAACTCCTTTCGCCCGCACCAAAGCACAGGAAAGGCCGACCCAAGTGGTCGGCCTTTTTCGTGGACTTCGGCAGTTTTATCCGTCGATTACCTATAATGTGCTACTGCATCTGTCAAAATGAACAGAAATCGAGGAGAGAGGCAAGATGCAAGGTCCGTTGATTCTGGATCGCTATCGACCCATAGAAGTTAAAGGCGAAGGTGGCAGCGGCAGGGTCGAAATCTGCTGGGACACGCGCATACAGCGTCGTGTCGCCATCAAGCGCATGCCCATCTCAAACGCGCAGGCAAACGGCGTCGTCACCGGTCTTTCCGAAGCTCGCACAGGCGCGATGCTCAGCCGCCCCTCCATCGTAAGCGTTTACGACTTCGATAGGGTTGACGATGAGGCATTCCTCATCATGGAAGCCATCGAGGGTCCCTCCCTGGCGCAGATTATCCA
>CABURF010000242.1 GCA_902493755.1 uncultured Coriobacteriia bacterium | reverse complement strand
ACCGCGATGAGCTGCCAGATGACGAGCCAGGCGATGACGGCCAGCGCCCCCCTTGCGAAGGTGGCGGGGGAGTGTCGATTGCGCGTCTGGTGATCGTTGCCCACGGTAGGCTCGCTAGCCTATGTAATAGAAGCCGTCGTCGGGGAGTTCTCCGCCGATGGAGGAGGGCTCGGCCTCGTAGAGCGCTTGCAAGTAGCCCGAGAGGTCCTCCTTCATCTGCTCGTGGAGTATGCAGACGATGTTGCAGCGCGGTACGGCCGTATCAGCGATAGACACATTGCCTAATATTCCGAAATCCACGAGCGTCTGGGCGATGGAGGAGGGATTTGCGAGTCCTGCTTGCATCGAGGCGTTCCATGCGTCCATGAAGCGGGCGAGGCTTTCGGGATCGTTGTCGATGAGTTCGCTTCTTGCCACGGTCACACCCGTGACGAAACGACCGTGCTGCTCCTTGCCCGCGGAGGACTCGTCCCACAGCGCGGTCATGTCGAGCACGCGGGCAAGCTCGGCGTCCTTGGCAAGCGAGGCGGTTGCGAAGGGCTCGGGCACGATGGCGACGGCCGTGCGGTCGGCGTTAAGGCGGGCGAGCGCCTCGGAAGGCTCGGAGACGTACTCGAGGGCGACTTTGTCAGAAAGTCCGGCCTTGTCCAGCAGGTACTCGACGGTGTAGCCCGGAACCGAACCCTTGCCGGTGAGGTAGACCGTGCGCCCAGCGAGGCTATCGAGGCCCTGAACGGTGCCATCGTAGGAGACGCCGTAGAGCACGCCGAGCGTGTTGATGCCGATGACGCGTATGGCACCGTTGGTCTGCTTGTAGAGCTTGGCGGCGAGGTTGGCGGGAACGCAGGCGATGTCGAATTCGCCGGCCGCCACGCGCGGGACGAGCTCATCGGCTGTGGCCGCGACCGTGAATTCGTAGGCCGGCTTGTCGCCTTTCTCCGAGAGCACATCCTGCTCCTGCATGAGATGGGCCATGCCGATGGCCGTCGGGCCCTTCATGGCCGCCACCGTGAGGGGAGCTCCGCCTTCGCCGTTGGCGCCGTCTTGTGGGGTGCCGCTTGTCGCGCAAGCACCAAGACCGATCGCGCAGCAACCCAGGGCCAGCGTGACCAGCATCGTGACGATGATTTGCCGTGCCTTCATGATAAACGTCCCTTCCATCGTGAGCGTATTGGCCGTGATTCTAACACGGGCGCCCTGCGGCTTTTGTAAACGCCGCGTGACAAATGTGCACACATCTGGGACAAATGGACAGGTCATTTGTCCCATACGAACATAGTGCCCTCTCCTGTCATTTCGAGCGCAGCGAACGAAGTGAACAGAGTCGAGAAATCTCCCTTCCTACGGAAGCGCGCATTTCCCTGTTCAGACGCATGCGCGCAACCGATAATTGCGCGAAGTTCCAACTAGAATCGCTGGCGCAACCAGCCGCTCTCCCGTAACTTTCCCCGACAGACATGGCTTATCATGCTTGCAGGAGAAAGGATGCGCATGGATGTAGATATTGCGAAGCGGCTGGCAGATCGGCGCCGTGCGGCGGGTTTCACGCAGGAGGAGCTTGCCGAGAAGCTCGGTGTCTCGCGGCAGGCTGTCTCCAAGTGGGAGTGCTCGGAGTCCTCGCCCGACACAGACAACCTCATATCCCTGGCGCGCCTCTACGACGTCTCGCTTGATGACCTGCTGTATGCGGACGTGGAACGAGGCGAGGCGAGCGAGAAATCGAACGTGGATGATGACGCAGGCGTAGGGGAAGAGGTCACTGACGCTGATGGCGATGCGCACACCGGCGCGGGTGCCGATGATGGCGCCACCACGTCTCGCAAGGGCGATGGCACAACTCATATAGGCCTCGACGGCATCCACGTCGAGGACGGCAAGGACTATGTCCACATCAACTGGCGTGACGGCGTGAATGTCATCGATGGCAAGAAGGGCGATCACGTGCATGTGGGTTGGGATGGCGTTCACATCAATGATCGCGAGTTCGATAACCTGGCCGACGCGAACACGTACATGGGAACCGGCAAGAAAGGATCGTCGTTTCTGCGTGCGTGGAACCGCTTTCCGTTTCCACTGGTAGTGCTCATCGCATATATATTAGTTGGGCTCGTGTACGATGCATGGGGCTATGGACTCTTCCTGATCGCTACCATTCCCGTCTACTATGCGCTGGGCGGCCTCTTTGGAGCGAAGCGCGTCGCGGGGTTCTTCTGCACGCTCTACGTGGTCGGCGCGATTTGCTGGTTCTGCTACATGGCGTTCGTCTGCGGGCAGCCGCATCCGGCATGGGTGGTGTTCCTGACGATTCCCCTCGTGGGTTGGCTTACAGGCGCGCTGTCGCACTGGTGGAGAAAGCGCCGCAAATGAGACAACGTCTCTGAGCAACTGTCTCATTTGCCCCAAGTCAACGGCTCGGCATCGGGCTGCATTTTCGCTCTCGCTCCTTATTTCTCACCTCGTATAATGGTGGGACAAATGACCTGTCCATTTGTCCCAGTTCGAGGTCGCTTATGACGTATCGCATCGGCATCGATGCCGGTTCCAAGACGCTCAAGCTCGTCGTGCTCGATGAGACGGGCGCTGTCGT
>CABURF010000241.1 GCA_902493755.1 uncultured Coriobacteriia bacterium | reverse complement strand
CGAGCTCGCCTGCATCGTTGGCCCTTCCGGCTCGGGAAAGACCACGCTGCTCAATATGCTCGGCGGTATGGATACGTGCACCTCGGGCACCATCAAGCTCGCCGATCGTGTCGTGAGCTCCTTCACCGAGAAGGAACTCGTCCAATACCGTCGCCATGAGATTGGCTTCGTCTTCCAGTTCTACAACCTTGTCCAGAATCTCACGGCGCTCGAGAACGTCGAACTCGCGGCACAAATCTGCGATGATCCGCTACCGGCGGACGAGGCGCTTGCCATGGTCGGGCTCGAGAAGCGCATGGATAACTTTCCGGCGCAGCTCTCTGGTGGCGAACAACAGCGCGTCGCCATTGCCCGTGCTCTTGCCAAGAATCCTAAGCTCCTGCTCTGCGATGAGCCGACGGGCGCGCTCGACTACCAGACGGGTAAGGCAATTCTGCAACTTCTGCAGGATGCTTCGACCGTGCATGGTCGTACAGTCGTGCTCATCACGCACAACACCGCCTTCAAGCCCATTGCTCATCGTGTCATCCACATCCATGAGGGAAAGGTCGCTTCCATCGAGCTGAGTGACACCCCGAGTTCTGCTGCCTCGATCGAGTGGTAGGGAGTGCGTATAAACGGTCATGGCACGTGCGTTCAACAAGGAAGTTCGTCGGTCCATCACGCGTTCCGTGGGACGCTTTCTGGCGATTGCCATTATCTCGGCACTTGGCTGCGGCTTTTTCGCCGGACTGCTCATGACCTCGATTGACATGAACATCTCGGCAGATGAGTTCTATGACGCGACGAATACAAGTGACCTGTACGTGACAGGCACGCTCGGTCTCGACGATGCCGACATTGACGCCATAGAGCATGTCGAGGGGGTGCGTAGTGTCGAGCCGGTGCGTATGGCCGATGCATACGCCATACATGCTGACGAGAAGTATGTCGTGCGCTTCAATAGCCTTGACCTCGATGCGGCGCGTAATTCGGATACGTCGGATGGCATGCATGCCATCAGCGACGATGAGGAATACATCAACCGTCCCATACTCGTTGAAGGGAGCTGGCCTACGGGGCCGGGCGAATGCGTCGTCGCAGCCGATGCCGTACTCGACGAGCCCATGCAGGTTGGCGATGTCATCGAGATCGTTGGCGGTTCGGGTGATATTGCGGATACCTTCGCGCGTACGCAGTTTGTGATTACGGGCCTTGTGCGCTCGCCGTACTATCTCATGACCTCAAACTTTGGTTCCTCGGAACTCGGATCTGGTGATGTCGACAGCTACGCTTTCGTTGCCCCTGAGGCATATGCGGAGGATTTCCCCTATACGGGAGCCTTCGTCACAGCCGCAGGCGCTGCCGACGAACTGTATCCAAGCGATGGTTACGACTCGATTGCCGATGCGCTCGTCGCACGTCTCGAGAGCATGAGTCTCGACTTCCGGATTGCACGCCTCTCGGCAGTGCAGGCTGACGCTCGGGCTGAGCTTGACGATGCGCGTGCTGAGTATGATCGCGAGTATGCCTCGGCAATGAGTCAGCTCGACGATGCCGCTTCCCAGCTCGACTCCGCCAAAATCCAGCTGGATGATGCAGCCTCCACGCTTGCAAACAGCCGTTACGAGCTTGATGCCGCAAAGGACGAGCTTGCAGAAGGTGCGGCTCAGCTCGATGCAGCCAAGCGCGAGATTGACGAGCAGCAGGAAAAGGTCGATGCCGGCATGCGCGAGTATGAGGTGCAGGCAGAAGCGCTCGCGGCGGCGCGTGCCGAGGCCGAAGCGCGCTTTGCGAGCGCCCAGACGCAGGTCGATCGGATTCCCGACCCGACGCAACGTGCCCATGCCCAGGCAGCGCTCGATGCCGAGCGTGCGCAGACAGAAGCGCAGTTTTCCGCTGGCGAGCGCGAGCTCGCCGCAGTCAAGACGCAGCTCGATGCTGGAGTCGCCCAGCTCGCTGCCGGCAAAGCCCAGTACGAGGAGGCGTTGCGCCAGGCAGATGTGGGGCAGTCGGCTTGTGATGAGGGCGAGGCTGCATATGCACGAGGCCTGGCCGACTACGAGAGCGGCCGCGCAGAATACGAAAGCGGGCTAGCGGCCTATCGCGCGAATCGCGAAAACGCTTTGCGTGAGCTTGCTGACGCTAAGACGCAACTCGATGAGGCCCAGGCCGACATCGATGCCATCGAGCTCCCGGATTTCTACGTGCTCGACCGTGGCAAGAACGTGGGCATGGCGGGACATGAGGCCGATGCGAGCCGTATCGACCAGATCGCACGCGTGTTCCCGCTCATCTTCTTCCTCGTGGCGGCACTCGTCTCGCTCACGACGATGACGCGCATGGTGGAAGAGGAGCGTATGCTCATCGGCACCTACAAGGCGCTCGGCTATGGCAATGCGCGCATATGCTCCAAATATCTCATATACGCTTTGCTCGCCAGTGGTATGGGAAGCGTCGTCGGCATACTTCTGCTTTCGCAGGCATTGCCACAGCTCATCATGAACTCGTACGCCATCATCTATGCGCTGCCCATCAGTTCCTCTCCCGTTGATATTCCCATCGCGCTGTCTGCCTTCGCCTTGAGCGTGGGCATTACCTTGCTTGCGACCTTGTTTGCCGT
>CABURF010000240.1 GCA_902493755.1 uncultured Coriobacteriia bacterium | reverse complement strand
GGAAGCCCCCCGCAGTGGATGGTTTCCACATTGCCGGCAAGCACCGTCACGCCCTCGCCCGCAAAGGAGCCCCCGAAGACGACGCCGTCCTCGACGCTCGTCACGAGAGCGGCCCCGTACGCGGGATAGGAAGCTTTGCCAATGGCGCAGCGCAACGGAGCGTTCAGGCTCATTCCCCGGGAATTATCCGTGCGAAGTCCAAAGGCGCCTTCCTTGCCGTCACAGGTCAGGCTGAGCTCGGCTGCGCTCGCGGCAGATGCGCGTGCCTCCTGGTTTGCGTATCTTTCGAGAACGGTCGGATCAACACTGCCGGGCTCCACGGAGATCCTCGCGGCATAGACGCCCGTCGCGGTGCTGCGCGGGGCATTCACGACAATAGCGCCTCCCCGGACGGTGATGGAAGCGTTTCCACCACTGTAGACGCCGTAGGCGTTGTCAAAGGAGGTGAGCTTATGCGTCTCGCCACTGGGCAGCTCGACCACCGGCGAGGCCTGAACTTCCAGATCGCAGTGATTCAGCTCCACGGATGCAACCTGGTTGCCGGCATACACGGCTCTGGGGTGGCCCTCGAGCTTGCGCGTGGCCGTCGAAAGCGTCTGGTTGGAGTGGTCGACGAACACGCTGCAGTTGTCGAGGACGGCACTCCCCCGCGTCACGTACACCCCGCAGGAATCGAGCTTCTCGAGCTGCGTGTAATCCTGATGACCCTTGAGTGCCATGGAGACATCGCGGACGACGAGATTCTCGCAAGAAGAGTCGATGAGATGTGCGAGCCTGCCCTCGGTGACGACGAGCTGCTCTCCGGGATCGACTTGTCCTTCGACGGCGATGCCCGCAAAGGGCCTGCCTCCCGTGATCGTGAGCGACTTGCAGCGCCTGGTGCCGATGAGGTAATCGTAGCTGGGCATCCTGGCCGTGAGATGGAATGTCCCGAGGTCGATGGTCACGTCCGCATCTGGTGCATCGATGGTGATCCAGCCTCCCACGTCAAGGTCGGCCGTGAGCGCGTAGGTACCGCCCTCGGTAATGGTGAGCGGCTGGCTGGTGCCCCCGCCTTGCCCGCGCCACTTCGCGTTCAGGTCAATGGCCCCGTCGCCCATGGCACTCAAGGGGGCATCTGGCTGACCTTGGGCGGCGACGCTTCCATCCGGGGACGACCCGCCCACGTCGCCCGCGGAATCGGAAGCCGCCGGGATTCCCGATATGGCTTCATCGGACATCTCGTCATGAGAGGCCTCGTCTGCCACGTCGGTGACGGACGTAGACGAGGCAACGCTGTCCGATGAAACGCTATCGGCCCTGTCGCGCGTGGTGCCCATGGCAGCACTGGGCGTGGCGGCAAGCGCGAGGACGAGCACGAGGCACAGCATCACGCCAGTCACCCGCTCGAAGCGAGGATAGCGGGACTGCGCAGGCGTGCGAAAACGCCTCCTTGTGGGCCGTCTCTTGTGAATCATGTCACGCATATCTCTCGTTTCCCTCGATGGCAGGAGGGCCAGACCCTCCCAAACGCCCGGTTTGGGAAAGGTCTGGCCATTCCATTGGCTCCTCGCGAGAGGAACCGTGCTTGCTTGGCGCTACGGGCGACTAGTCAACGCTAGCGACCGCGTACCAGGCGATGTCCTCGTCGTTCCAACCAAGGCTGATCAGGTACTCGTGCTCGGTCCTGCTCGTCGTGTAGTTATGGTTGTTGGCGAACTCGTTGGGGTTGTACTGGCGCAGCAGCGGAACCGTCTTGTTGGGGTCGGAGGTCCAGCCGTTGGTCTCCTCGGTTCAGCCGTTGGCAACGAGGTTATCGCGCTCCTCGGTGCTCAGGGTGTAGTGATGCTCGCCGCCGATGGCGTTGTAGAGGCGATAGACCTGGACGCCGTTTTCGGCAGGGGCATACCAACCGATGTTCTCGTTGTTCCAACCGTTGGCAAGGCAGTTGTCACGCTCGACGGTGGAGGTGGTGTAGAAGTGCTCGCCGGAGTTGGGATTGTAGACGCGATAGACGGCGACGGTCTCGGCCGGAGCGGGCTTGTCAGCCGGATCGGTCATCTCGGCGTAGGTGCCGACCTCGCCAACCAGGCGGTCGGTGATCTGGAGAGACTCGTTGGCGTCGTCACCCTGGGCCTTCACGTAGGCCAGGCCATAGTCGATAAGCTCCTTGACCTCGGCCTGGTTGTAATCGGCGCAGGTGTTCTCGGTCCACTGCAGGTAATCGTTACCGCTGCCAGACGTGACGTCCCAGTTGCGCACGCCGTCCATGGCGCGGTTGATGGCGTCGTTGAGCCTGTCGGACTTCACGTGGAAGACGGTGTCATAGGTGTAGGCGACCCAGTCGGACTGGTCGATGTACTCGGGATACAGGCAACCCAGGATACGGCCGTAGTTGACGACCAGGGACGGACCACGGTTATCGCAGCCGACGGTGCCGCAGTCGGCATCGGCGACCCAGTACATCTTTCCATACAGGCTCTCGAGACCCGTGGTGTTGACGAATCCGTCACGGTTGTAATCGCCCGTATCGAGGACGATGAGGTCGATGTCATTGGCGTTGGCCTGAAGCTCGGTGATGGGGATGGTGACCTTCTCCTCGCCGGCGGCCTTCGCGTCGGCCCA
>CABURF010000239.1 GCA_902493755.1 uncultured Coriobacteriia bacterium | reverse complement strand
AGGAGACGGCAGACGACTATCGTATGTTCCCGGATCCTGACCTTGCACCATTTGATCTGTCGGACGAATTCATCGAGAACGTGCGTGCCAAGCTTCCCGAGTTGCCTGATGCCAAGAAGCAGCGCTTCATGGAAAGCTATGGCCTGCCTGCCTATGATGCCGGCGAGCTCGCCGGTGATGTCGAAGTTGCCGAGTTCTTCGAGGAAGCGGCCCACGATGAAGATGCGGCTGTCGCCAAGAAGATCGCAAACCTTATCATCAATGACGTGAGCGCGTGGACAAACGAAAACGCCACGACCATCTCGAAGTCCGGTATCGCCCCGGCAGCGTTGGCAAAGCTTGCAAGGCTTCTGGCTGACGACACGATTAGCTCCAAGCAGGGCAAGGAGGTTCTTGCCGCGCTCATCGGGGAGGGCAGCGATCCCGAGGAGTACGTCAAGTCGCATGGCATGGAGCAGACAACCGACACGAGTGCCATCGAGCAGATGGTCGAGGAACTCATGACAGCAAACCCCGATAAGGTCGAAGCGTATCGTGGCGGCAAGACGGGCCTGCAGGGCTTTTTCATGGGGCAGGTCATGAAGCAGCTTGGCGGTCAAGGCAACCCCAAGGTCATCTCGGCGATCGTCACCGAAAAGCTCGAGGGATAGCCTTTCGCACCTATGATGGAAGCATGCGCCATATGCCCTCGCCATTGCCATGTTGATCGTACGAGAACACATGGCGTGTGCGGCGAGGGCGATGAGGTGCGTCTTGCACGCGCCGCGCTCCATTTCTGGGAGGAACCGCCCATTAGCGGCGAGTCGGGGAGTGGCACGGTGTTTTTCTCGGGCTGCCCGCTTCGCTGCGTCTACTGCCAGAACAAGAATATCGCACGGGGCAAAATAGGTCGCGCCGTCTCCATCGAGCGCCTGGCTCGCATCTTTCTCGAGCAGCAGGAACGTGAAGCTCTCAACATCAACCTTGTTACGCCGACGCACTTTGCGCCGCAAATCAAGGCAGCGCTCGATCTTGCCCGTTCAGACGGGTTTTCGAACAGGCCGCTTGCCTTGCCCATCGTTTACAACACCAGTGGCTACGAGCTGTCCGAGGCCATTGAAGCGCTCGAAGGCTACGTCGATGTCTTTCTCACCGATTTCAAGTACGCTTCGCCCGAGCTTGCCCAGCGCTATTCGGCTGCGCCCGATTATCCGCGCATTGCCTCTTGCGCTCTCGATGCCATGTTCGAGCTTGTGGGACCACTGCGCTATGACGAAAACGAGAGGGGAGAGAAGCGCCTCGTGCGCGGTGTCGTCGTGCGCCATCTTCTGCTGCCAGGGCATCTCGAGGATTCCAAACGCGTCATGGAGCTCCTTGCCGCAAAACCCTATCGTGATGACATGATCGTGAGCATCATGAACCAGTTCACGCCGTCCGAGGAGCTTATCCGGGATTATCCGGAACTCGCCTCTCGCGTGAGCGAAGACGAATACGACGAGCTCATCGACTATGCCCTTGATTTAGGCATTGTGCATAGTTTCATGCAAGAAGGCGGTACGGCCGATGAGTCCTTCATACCAGCCTTCGATTACGAGGGCGTGTAGCCATGCGCCATGTCGACTACCTTATCGTCGGGGCCGGCCTTGCCGGATCGACGTGTGCGTATCTTCTGCGCAAAGCGGGTTGTGACGTCATGCTCCTTGAGCGTCTCGACGTCTCGAAAAAGTCCAAGCTCTGTGCCGGCCTTGTCACGCCACGCGCGATGCACGAGCTCGACATGATATTCGACAATTGGTCTAATAAGCTTGTGAAATCGCGGTTCGCGTCCATGCGCTGCGATGCTGCAGGCATCACAGTCGACCTCGATCGCATACGAATGTGCAGTGTCGAGAGACGCGAGCTCGATGCTTTCGCACTCGATGCCTTTCGTGACTGTGGGGGAGAGCTCGTCGACCGTTTTCATGTGCGTGCAATCGACTTCGATCAACATCGCCTTGAGGGAACGCGTGATGCCGAGCTCCAGGAGTCATTTGCCTATGGCACGCTCATCGCCGCCGATGGGGCGCTTTCATACGTACGAAAGGCGCTCACCGGTAGCACACCCGACGCAATTCTCTCGCTTGAGACCACTGTCGCGAACACAGGTGTGCCGCTTACGATGGACTACGAGGACGGCTTCATCGGGTACTCCTGGTATGCGCCCTGCGGTGACGTTGCCAAGCTCGGCTGCTGTGCCTATGTAGGCGAGCCCGACCTCGACGCTCGCCTTCGGGCATTCGCCGAGCAGATGGGTGTCGAGTACGAGACGCGGCGCGGCGCCTTCATTCCAACCGGAAGCGACGTCCTGCTCGAAAGAGACGGTGTCTACTTTCTGGGCGATGCGGCGAGTCTCATCTGCCCGCCCTCTGGAGAGGGCATATACCATGCGTTGCATTCGGCACGTATGCTGGCGCGTGCGCTCGTCAACAAGGCAAGCTACCACGCGCTCATGCAGTCCGTCGTCACCGAGATACGTCGTCAGTACAAGCTACGCGGCCTCTTCTTCGATACGCGCTTTATGCGCTGCGGCATCAAGCTGGCCGATGCCACGCCCTACGGCGCCGAGCGTGCTGTCAAGTTCGCCCTCAGACATTTCGCGGGGTACTAGAAGGGGTC
>CABURF010000238.1 GCA_902493755.1 uncultured Coriobacteriia bacterium | reverse complement strand
CTGCCCGCTCGTTTGCGATACAATTTCCAGAAACCCATTTTCAGGAACTGTATCGCGAGAGCAGGAGGCGGCATGGCTCGATTGTTTGGCACGGATGGCGTACGCGGCGTCGCAGGTGAGGAACTCGACCGCGACTTGGCGGTTGCCCTGGGACGCGCAGCGGTCCGCAAGATTGGCAAGCGCATCTTCATCGGGCGCGATAGTCGCGAATCAGGCCCCATGCTCGAGCAAGCGCTCGTTGACGGCATCTGCGCGGAAGGCGGACAACCTGCCGTTGTTGGCATCGTGCCGACACCTGCCGTTGCGCTCATCACGCGCGAGATGGGCGCCGATTGCGGTATTGTCATCTCGGCGAGTCACAATCCGCCCGAATACAATGGCATCAAGTTCTTTGACGGTGAGGGCTACAAGCTGCCCGACGCGCTCGAAGACGAAATGCAGGAGCTCGTCGAGGAGCTACGTGGCGAGCAGGTCGAGACCGGTCAATCGCGTCCCGTGCCCAACGCGGCCCTCTACTATGCCAATCATGCGGCTGCGGTTCTGCAGGAGCGTGGCGTTGACCTCTCCGGCATGAAGATCGCCGTTGACTGCGCTCATGGCGCATCGTGCGATACGACGCCGGCTACCCTGCGCGCGCTCGGCGCTGAGGTCTTCGTCATCAATGCCGATCCCGATGGCAGCGAGATTAACGTGGGTTGTGGTTCGACGCATCTCGAACCGGTGAAGTTCCTGATGGAAAGCCGTGGTGCCGATATCGCGATTGCCCATGACGGCGATGCCGACCGCATGCTCGCGCTCGCATCTGACGGCACGGTCATCGACGGTGACTTTCTGCTTGCCATCTGCGCGAAGGACCTCAAGGAGCGGGGCCTGCTCGACAACAACATGGTCGTGTCGACGGTTATGGCCAATCTCGGCTTTCAGCTTGCCATGAAGCGGGAGGGCATTGACGTCATTACCACCAAGGTGGGCGATCGCTACGTTCTCGAAGCCATGCGCGAGCATGGTGCGGTGCTCGGCGGAGAGCAATCCGGCCATATCATCTTCGGCAAACGCAACACGACAGGTGACGGTCTCGTGTCCGCTCTCGAGCTGCTCGGCGTTATCGCCGCAAGTGGTAAGACGGCCAAAGAGCTCATGGAGGTTATGGAGAAGTTTCCGCAGGCGCTCGTCAACGTGCGCGTTGCCGACCGCTCTCTTTACGAGGGAAACGAGGCCATTGCCGCCGCTGAGGCAGCTGCCGAGGAGGAGCTTGGCGAAGAAGGACGTCTGCTCGTGAGGGCATCGGGTACCGAGCCGCTCATTCGCGTCATGGTCGAGGCGCATACGCAGGAACAGGCCGATGCGATTGCCAATCGCGTGGCCGATGTCGTGATCGAACAGATTGGCGCTTAGCTCTTGGGGAGCTTTGCGTATAATCGCATGTGTTTGTTTTGTACGAATATTTGGGGAATTGAACAATGGCACAAGAAGTTAAGGAAGTTCAAGAGACTCCGACCCGCGCAACATGGTCGGGCAAGTGGGCGTTTATTTTGGCTGCGGCAGCATCGGCTGTCGGCCTCGGAAACCTCTGGCGCTTCCCGTATCTCGCCGCGAAGTACGGCGGCGGCATGTTCCTGCTCACTTACCTGGTACTTGTTCTGACCTTCGGCGTCTCCCTGCTATTGCTCGAGACCGCGCTGGGCCGCAACACGCGCCTCTCGGTCATCGGCGCCTTCAGGCACTTTGGTAAGAAGTTCACCATCATCGGCGTCTTGGCGGCGGCCGTGCCGTTCATCATCACGCCGTACTATTGCATCATCGGCGGCTGGGTTACCAAGTACATGGTGAGCTATGTCACTAACGGGCCGGCGGCTCTTGCCGATGGCGGCGACTTCTTCGGGGGCTTCATCAGCAGCAGCACCGAGAGCTTCCTGTTCATGCTCGTCTTCATGGCCATTGTCTTCATTATCGTCGCGCTCGGCGTGCAGAAGGGCATCGAGAAGGCCAATCTTGTCATGATGCCCGCGCTCATCATCATGGCCGTGGCGATTGCCATCTTCACGCTCTCTCTCCCCGGCGCACTCGAGGGTGCCGCGTACTATCTCGTGCCTGACTTTAGCAAGTTCTCGCCCGAGCTCGTCATCAATGCGCTCGGTCAAATGTTCTATTCGCTGTCGCTGGCCATGGGCATCATGGTTACGTACGGCAGCTACATGCGCAAGCAGGACAGCCTGACGTCATCGGTCACGCGCATCGCGGGCTTTGACTTCGGCGTCTCGTTCTTCGCCGGCCTCATGATCGTGCCGGCTGCCTTCGTCGCGATGGGTTCCGCCGAGGCCGTTGCCGCGAAGTCAGGTCCGTCACTCATGTTCATCACCCTGCCCGAGGTGTTCAACACGATGGACCTCACCTGGGCGACCGTCATCGGCTTCGTGTTCTTCTTGCTCGTGTTCTTCGCGGCGTTGACGAGTGCCATCAGCCTGACCGAGGCGCTTGTGTCGATCGTGTCCGACGGCACGCATCTGTCGCGCACCAAGTCGCTCATCATCGTGATGATCTTCATCGTGGCGGTTGGCTTCGTCGTCAATGCGGGCTATAACTCGCTGTCGTTTATCCAGCCCATCGGCGAGGGATCGACGCTGCTCGACTTCTTCGACTTCATCTCGAACTCGGTG
>CABURF010000237.1 GCA_902493755.1 uncultured Coriobacteriia bacterium | reverse complement strand
ATGTCACAGGTCGAAGTTCCCATCGAGCGCCGCTTTCATGGCTCAGTCAACCTCGTAATCCTGCATCTGCGCCGTGTCGCACAGTCAAACGACATTGATACCGGCCTTGCCGCCGCACAACGCCTGCGCATGTTCGATGCCGACAACGAGGCCTTCGTACGTCGCATGCTCGCCCTCGACGATGCCCTGCAATCAGGCGAAGAACTCCCCGAGCCCGTCACGCCCGCACTCGTCACCGAGCTTCAGGCTTGTGCATTACGGCTCAACGCCGCTGATCCGGCGTAGACCACCCTCATAGCCTTACTGCACGCCGTACCAGGCGGTGCCCTCGTCCTGCCAGCCAAGGCTCAGGAGATTTTCTTTCTCGACGGCACTTGACGTGTAATTGTGGTTGTTCGCATATGCGTTGGGGTTATATTGACGATCGAGACGCACTGCGCCACCCGAGTACCAGCCCGTACCTTCGTCAGTCCAGCCAACGCTGATGAGATTGTCTCGCTCCACGACGCTCGTCGTGTAATGATGCTCGCCACCATATTGGTTGTAGAGACGGTAGACCGGATCTCCGGCAGCAGGAGCCACCCAACCCACGCCCTCGTCATTCCAGCCAACGCTTACGCAGTTGTCGCGCTCAACCGTGCTCGAGGTATAGAAGTGTTCGCCGCTGTTGGGATTGTACAGACGAAACATGGGAACGGGGTCGAGAACCGTACCCGACGTGTTGCCACTCACGGTAAAGCTGGCACTCGCCGTTCCCGTGGCAAACACGAGATCGACCGTATGCGTCCCATTATCGATCGTCTCCAGATACGCGGGCTTGAGCGTGACGAGCGTTGATCCCTCATCATCGCGTTGGTCATAGTTACCGCGAGCAATAATCTTGCCGTCCACGCGCACGCACGAGAGGTCGGCGAGCTTGCCCGTCGAACGAAACGCCGCACCGCCCATGGAACCGTGCGCCCAGTTCTGGCCATTACCAGAGATGATGATGGGCCCCGGAGTGGAGGGGCGGTACTTCACGTACACATCGGCCATATTGTTACGCTCATCGGCAATCTGACGGGCGGTAAAGGTCTTGGAGGTGGCACCGGAGAGCCAGGTTGCCGTGGGCAGGGAAGTTCCCAAGCCGCCGCTGCCCTGGAATGTCCAACCGTCGCCCACGCTCACGCGCTCGAGGGCAGGGCAGCCGTAGAACAGCGAAGCGCCCCTGTCACAACCAGTCGAAACCCGAAAACCAGAAATGTCGATGGATTTGACCGAAGAGCATCCGTAGAACATGTCGCGCATGTTCGTCAGGCTATCGGTCTTGAATGCGGAAAGGTCAAGCGAGGTAAGCGATGAGCAATCGCGGAACATGTTCCACATCTCGGTCACGTTTTTCGTGTCGAATCCCGAAACGTCTATCGAGGTGAGTGCACTGCAACCGCGAAACATCTCGAACATCTGCTTTGTCGCCGTCGTCTTGAAACCGCTCAGATTAAGCGAGGTCAGAGCTGAGCATCCGTAGAGCATGCGGTCCATGACGACGACCTTCGAGGTGTCGATATAGCGCAGGTCAAGGCTCTTGAGCCCCGTGCAGCCATAGAACATGTACTTGATATCGGTGACGTTATTGAAATTGAAGTTGGGCATGGTGAACGAGGCAAGCGAGGTGCAGCCGTCAAACATGCCGCCTGCATAGCGAACCTTGGAGGTATCAAGGTTGGCGATATTGACGTTCGTGAGGTTCTTGCAGTTGTAGAACAGGCCCGTCATCATGTTGTTGCCCCTAACACCGGGGGCGATATAGACGGACGTGATGCTATCGCGCCTGGGATACCACGGGGCGTTCGACTCCGCCACACCGCTCACGACGCCGCTATGGAAGTTGTAATGGATATCCCCCAAATCACCGCCGCTGGCGCTGTTATTAGGTTCAATCACGAGCTTGCCTGATGACTCGATGCGCCACACGCAGGTGCCGGAGGTGCCCTGAGCAATGTTGATGTCCTGCGCCACGAGCCCCGTATCAGCATCGGTCTCCTGAGTCGCAGGATCCTCGACTTGAGTGGGCTGCGCCCATGCGGTCAGCGGCATGAACGAGACAGCGAGCGCGATTGCCAGAAACACACCCGCGATGCGCTTTGCGATCAAAGCCCCGTATGACGTTGCCATAGAAGGCCCCTTTCCTCGTATGATCAGGCGCGTTGCGCCATTCGTTACAACATGGCCAACAGTATAGTCACCGCATCTTACAACACGAGAACGCAAGCATGGAAATCCTCTGTCATTTTGACCGAGGCCGAGCGAACCCACCATGCCATCGCGATGCGCGCTGGCGACAACTTGCGTTTGTGGCACATTAGATGCGCCACAACAGGATCATTTTCGTCAGTAATGCACCCCAAACGCCATGCTTTCGTCACAACAGACGCCACAAACGGCGATTCTCGTCAGTGCGCTCGGCAAAGCGTGCCCTGAACGACAGTTTTCGTCAGCGCTCCCCAGCATGTCCCTAGTAATCGTCAGCAGCTTCCGATTCCATCCATGCGCGCTCGAAGGCCGCATACTCGCCGGCGGCAACAGCCTCGCGGACACGACGCATAAGATCGAGCAGAAAGTGCAGATTATGGATACTGAGCAAAATACCGCCGAGCATCTCGTCCATCTTCACGAGAT
>CABURF010000236.1 GCA_902493755.1 uncultured Coriobacteriia bacterium | reverse complement strand
TTCATCGATACCCTGGTAGTCGTCACCATGACGGCGCTTGTCGTCATCTCGACCCTCTACGTGGGTGATGGTGCGCTGGCGAAAGCCTACGAAAACGCCGGCAAGTACGACACCGTCGTCGAGTTCGTGCAGGCCGAAGGTGACGCCATCGGCGAGGGCATGGTTATCTCGGACGGCGCGCTTGTCAACGCAAAGGGCGATACGGTCCTCACCGATGACGACATGAACGGCCCTGGCCGCAGCCGTTGGCTTGGATAACGGCAACATGGCCCAGGTGGCATTCAGCCAGTTCTTCACCACCAACGGCGGCAACATCTTCGTCGCCATATGCCTGTTGTTCTTCGCGTTCTCGACCATCCTGTCGTGGAATCTGTTCGCGAAGCTCAACTGGGAATACCTCTTTGGCAAGAAGACGATTCTCATATTCGCCTGCATCTGCACGTTCTTCGTGTTCCTGGGTGCGGTGCTCAAGATCGACTTGGTCTGGGAGTTGCAGGACATGTTCAACCAGCTGATGGTGCTTCCTAACGCCATCGCTCTATTTGCCTTGACCGGCTCGATCCTCGCCATCGCCAACGCCAAGCACGACAAGAAGGCGGCCGACGTGCACGCCGAGCATGCCGAGGAGAAGGCTTGGGCGGATGCCGAGCGCGCAGCCGAGGGTGCGCTTCGCGCCGAGGAAGGTGCCGCGACGCTCGAAATCCTCGAGGAGCGCGGCGACTACGTGGGCCGCGTGGAGGACGGCGACAAGGACGAGTAGCCTCTCGCCCACCACACGAACCAGACTGGATGCCGGCTGCCCAAAGTAGTCGGCATCCTTATACTGATTGGAACTTTCTATGACCCGCTACGGCATTATCGACCTCGGCTCCAACACCATTCGTCTCGTTGCCTACGATGTGAAGAAGGCTTCCGGCGTATTTGACGCAAAGAGCTTCTCCAACCTGATTAGCTCGAAGAAGACGGTCGGACTCTCCAGCTACGTGGAAGACGGAGTTCTGGGTCAGGCGGGCATCGACAAGGCTGTATCCGCCCTCAAGAGCCTGCTCGTTCGCGCCGACCTACTCAAATGCGACAAGGTCGGCATCTTCGCGACCGCCGTAATCCGCAATTGCGCCAACTCGAAGAAGGCGACGGCCGAAATCGAGAAACGAATTGATTGTCCCATCGACGTCATCTCGGGCAAGGAGGAGGCGCTTCTCGACTTCGCGGGTGCCACGTGTGATCGTCAGGTCAAACGGGGGACGCTCGTGGACATCGGCGGAGGCTCCACGGAGCTCGTGGCCATCAAGGATGGAGCCCCGAAGGTTCCGGTGAGCCTCGATTTGGGCAGCGTGGCCGCCTACAAGAGGTTTGTCGCTCGCGTCATACCCACTCCCGGCGAATGCGGGCACATCGGACAAGCCATGGCCAAACGCCTGGAAGGCCTTGCCGAGACAAACGCCTACAAATGCGAGACCATCTATGGGGTCGGCGGCAGCATTCGCGCCATGGGCAAGATGCACGGGGCGCTTGGCGGCTCCAGAAAGGCGACAAAGCTATTGCGTGCAGAAGACGTCAACGCCATGCTCTCGCTAATGGAGGACGACCCATCGACCTTCGCCCACACCATAGCCCAGGAGTCCCCCGACCGCATCCACACCATCGGCAGCGCCCTAGCCATCATCCACACCATCATGGAAGCCTTCGGGGCATCGTCCATCGAGATATGCAAATACGGCGTGCGTGAGGGCTATCTCATCGAGCGCATGGTGTCGAAGGAGTAGCGGAAGCCGGACAACGAACTGAAGATGAATGACCATGGCTGGCGAATCACTTGAGAAATACCGGGAGATGCGCGACGACGTCGTGCGGGAGTTCGACGAGGTGGTCGCGCGCCTCGACGAGCTCAAGGCCGCCGGCAAGTTCAAGACCGTCACCTACAAGCAGCTCTTCGCCCGAAAGATGACGCTATCGGCCATGCTGGACATCTACCGTGAACACGGGTTGCTATAGAAAACGAGATATTCCGCGCCATCCCGCTCGACGCAGAACATCGTAATGAGATGATTCTAAGACAAGTCTATTCTAAATTGAGGATATAATGCCCGAGAACGCAAACCCCATTCGCGAGACCTTGCGACAGACCCATTGGGAGAGCTGATGTCGATGCATTCGGATGATCAAAATATGATTGACGCCCGGGATAGCGCCTACTACGTGGCGTTATGGAAGCAAATTTTCGCGACACCGGGCAAAGGGCGCCCCGGAAGCGCCGAGTCAAAGGCGATGTGGAACGAGAAGGCCCCCTCTTTTGCTAACAAGCACAAGCGCAGCGGCTACATCCCGCGGCTAATCGACCTCCTTGACCTGAGTACCGACGAAAGTGTCTTTGACATGGGTTGCGGATCCGGCACGCTGTCGATTCCGCTGGCTCAATCCGGCCATGACGTCATCGCCGTGGACTTTTCGGAGGGCATGCTCGAAGAGCTCCGCGCAGCAGCCGAAGCCAAAGGTATCGACGGGGAGAAGCTGCGCATGTACCGACGCTCGTGGCAGGAGGACTGGAGCGACCTGCCTTGCGCCGACATCGCGGTCGCTTCCCGCTCCTTTATCACCGATGACCTCGCGGACAGCATCGCCAAGCTCGAATCGAAAGCGCGCAGCCGCGTTGCCGTCACGCTC
>CABURF010000235.1 GCA_902493755.1 uncultured Coriobacteriia bacterium | reverse complement strand
TGACGCTTGCGATATGAGCGTCATCATCCCGATGGAACACGAGGTCGACTCACTTAACGTCGCCGCTGCGAGTGCTGTGGCCTTCTGGGAGCTGCGCTATGGGAAGGGAAGGTAGCCGTGGAACTTCTTGCGCCTGCGGGTGGACTCGAGCAGTTGCAGTATGCGGTGCGCTTCGGCGCCGATGCTGTCTACCTGGCCTGCGATCGCTTTGGCATGCGGCAGCGGGCGTGCAACTTCGCCCTCGACGAGATTCCTGCGGCAATTGGCTACGCTCATGCTCATGACGTCAAGGTGTACGTGACGCTCAACATCGTCATGCACGACGGCGATATCGAGGCGCTTCCAACATATCTGACTACCCTGCGTGATGCGGATGTCGATGCCTTCATCATCGGAGATCTTGGGGCAGCTCGCCTTGCCCGTGAAATTGCTCCGCAAGTCGCCTTGCACGTGAGTACGCAAGTGAGCGTCTCGAACGCCCTGGCGGCACAAACCTGGTATGAGCTAGGTGCCAGGCGCATCGTCTGCGCGCGTGAGATGTCCCTTGAGGGTATCGCGCGGATGCGCGCAGAGATTCCCGAGGATCTCGAGTTGGAGGCCTTCGTTCACGGAGCCATGTGCATGGCCTATTCCGGGCGCTGCCTCATCAGCGATTATCTGACGGGGCGCAGTGCGCTCTCGGGACACTGCACGCAATCGTGCCGCTGGCACTACACGCTCGAGGAGGAGAAGCGCCCAGGCGAGCACTATCCCATCGAAGAGGATGAGCACGGCACGTACATCATGAACGCCGAGGACCTCAATATGCTCGCGCATCTGGAGGAGCTTGAGGAAGCTGGTATCGATTCGATCAAGATCGAAGGGCGCAACAAGAAGGCGTTCTACGTCGCGACTGTCGTCAACGCATACAGAAACGTGCTAGACGGCAAGCCCGTGGCGGATTTTGCGCGCGAGCTCGAGCTCGTCTCGCACCGACCGTACTCAACGGGCTTTTATTTTGGGCCGGCACACCAAGCGCAAGCGACTGACGAGCGCACGCAGCTCGTGGAGTGGGCCGCTGAGGTGCTCGCCTGTGGCGAGCGGGAGCCGGGTACCTGGTCAATCGAGGTACGCTGCCGCAATGGCTTTGACGAGGCGACGTCGCTCGAGGCACTCAGTCCTTGCAAACCCGTTCGCGCAATCGCGATTTCAAACTTGCAACATGTCGAGGATGAGCCACCCATTTCCGTCGTGCGCGCAAACCGTGCAATGGAGCGCTATCGCTTCGACTGCAACGAATCTCTCGAGCCTCACACCATCATCAGAATGCCCAAGTAATACACGTGTAGGCAGATCATCTCGCTTCGACGGTCGCCTCCCGACGGGCCGCTGCGCGCTCCTTTGCATCTCCGTTCGATGGTCTGTTTGCACATCTGCTGCCGGTGGCATCATGTCCCCGACCACTACGCCGCATTTCGAGTCATCAAACCATGATTCTGCCACGAAATGCGCATCTGTGGTCGCGCTGTCGGCCACCACGCAGCAATCCTTGGCGTTTCTGCCAAGCGATGTGCTCTTGTGGTCGCAGGCCTAGACATGGAAGCACACTACTTGGCGCATGCATGGACCTACGCCAAATAATGTGCCGCTGTGTCTCACGGGGTCAGCCATTTGAGACGTTCAACTGAACGTCAGCGTCAGATATTCATGGGCAAGAGCTCCTTGCGCCTAATGGAAGCATGTGCTCGGGCAGGTCATCGAGCGGAGATGCAAGGGAGCGCGCTGTAAAGACTGCGAAGCGGACTGTCGGGAAGCGCCCCTCGAAGCGAGGTGACCTGCCCGAGCGCATTCAAGAGCTTTTGACACATGAGAAAAGCGCCCGACATCCAGTTGTAGAAGTCATGGGCGCTTTGTAGTTAGCATAGTAACACGCTCGTATGCATGGTGTTGAGCGGACATGCGATCGGAGCGAATGGGTTTTTGAGCTCCGACGCGCGTCCCACTTAACACCCTACTCGTCAAGAGTCGTGATGATGGCGTTATCCACGAGGTAGCGACTGGCGGCATAGCGTGCGGCGACCTCGCGTAGCGCGAAACCTCGGCCACTCGACTCCATCTCCTGACGCACGAGAGCCGGATTCATGGGATTGAGTTCGGTGCAGGCCCCGTCGATATCCTCGTCGGTCAGGACGAGCCCTGCGTGCTCGAAGAGCGCGTCAAGGGCGTAGTCGCAGCGCAGGGTCTGGCGCGCCTGCATCATGATGCCGACCTTGTAGTTCTGCTCGCCGCCTTGTTCCTCGATAAAGTCCGCCATCGTGATGCCCTGCTGCGAGAGCTGGTTACGCAGCGTTGCCTCAATGGAGGTCGCCGTCGCATCAAAAGCCGCATCGGGAATCTCGCCCTCGAGGCGCTTGGCAAGTTCGGTCTGCGCAATCGTGATGATCTGCATGTCGTAATCGTGGAGTGCCTGGGTCTCGTAGGAAAGGCGGATTTCCTCGCGCAACTTGTCGATGGAATCGTAGGAGGGCATGACGCGCTTGACCCATTCGTCGGTGAGTTCGGGAAGTACCTCTTCCTTCATCTCTTTGATGGTAACCGTGCATTCGTAGGTGCGCATGGTACGCAGGCCATCAGAATCGTAACCCTCGCCCTCGAAGGAGAAGCTTTTGGTTTCGCCTACGTCCATGCCGAGGAGCTGCTCATCGA
>CABURF010000234.1 GCA_902493755.1 uncultured Coriobacteriia bacterium | reverse complement strand
AGGCCGTTTCGCGCGTCCATCCCACCACCGAGACTCCCATCTCCTGATCGGGGGCGAGCACGATGCCGCCGCCAGGGCGATTGCACAGCTCGTGCAACCGCTCGAAGCCCTCAATGATGATGCTGCGTCTCAACGCGGGCATATCGCAGCCCATCGAGAGAATCGTCTCGTACCCGAGGTCCCAAACCTGATTGAACGCACTGTTGTAGTGCGCATCGAAGCTCTCACCGTCATCGTGAATGAAGAGGATGTTGCGCGGCCACGTGCCGCTTTCCTCGAAGAGCGCGCGCATCTTCTCTTCCTGCTTAATGCCGGGCGAGGAGATGAACAACGTGTATGTGTCGCGCAGCGGTTGGTAATCGCAGGTGCTCTCGAGTGCGCGGTGCTCGTCATCGGTACGTTCTAAATCGTGCAGCGCGTCGCAACAGCACTCGGTGACGTCAAAGAGCATGCAATGGTACAGTGCGCTTGCCACCTCGGGATCGAAGAAGCCGTCCTTGAGGGGCGTGAGCCGCGTCTTTACCTTTCCCACTTCGGGAACCTTGCTGAAAAGCAACAATGCGTTTTTTCTCGTATCCATGCCCCTATTGTAACCGACCATAGATATGCAAAAGGCCGGCGCTTCAAGCGACCGGCCCTTTGCAACAAGAGGGGAGGGAGAGGAGAAGGATGGGGTATCCTTACGCTCCCTATCATACAGACCGCTCATGGCAACGGGGTTTCACGCACGTTGCGGTCTGGTGGCAAAGATAACGATATGGTACGAAACGGTTTCGAATTGGCAACGCAGCCGCGCGTGCCGCCGGGATGAGACAGCTGCTCAGGGACGTTGTCTCATTTGCAAATGAGACAACGTCCCTGAGCAGCTGTCTCATCCCGCATGCGTCAAGGGGTCTGACCCCCTGACACATGCGCCCTCCCCTTACGCCTTAGGCGCGACAAGTGACATGATGATGACGGTAATGCCCTCGATGAGCAGGGACGCCCCGATGAACTGCATGACGAACGGGGGCCAAATCAAGGCGAGGATGCCGCAAATCACCACGATCAGGCTGCCGAGAACGCCCACGAAGCGCCCATTGATGTCACGGGTCGTGATGAGACTGATGATCTGGGCGATGCCAAAGACGATGACGGCAATGGCGACAAACCAGATAACGGCCTCGGCGAAGGCAAGGGGAAACAACAGGCAGAGCAAGCCAAAGATGATGCTCAGTATACCCGTGGCCAAGACACCGGCGCCCATGCCGGTACCACGCAAGGTGCTAAACCAAGTGTATGTCGCGTTGATGCCCACGACGAGGATGCCGAAGCCCACGAGCATGGCGAAGACCATCGTAGACAACGTGGGAAACGCAAAGAGAATGATGCCGATGATAGCAAGAATGATGCCCGAACCCAGGCCCATACCGCGAAACGAATTCATGGCGAACCTCCTTGGTCGATTGCCTCAGAACAATCTCATTATTCCCTTTCGAGCATATTATTGCAAATCGCGACAAACGACGCTTACAATGCGATCGCGTCCCACAAGATCCTTCGTTACCGTAACCTCGTCGCAGCCCTTTTCGCGTAGGCGACGCGCAGCTTCGTCAAGGCAGGTCTCGTGAAGCTCGCAGGCGAAGAAACCGCCCTCGCGCACGAGGGGCAGCGCCTCGGTCACGAGCCGGTCGAAGAACGCGAGGCCATCGGGGCCACCGTCAAGTGCAAGACGTGGTTCGAAGCCCGCGACCTCATGCGGAAGCTCGGCGAGCTCGGCTGTGGGGATATAGGGCGGGTTACTCACGAGGCAATCAAAGCTTCCCGCAATCCCAGCGACGCAATCACATTCCACGACCTCGACCAGCTCATCGAGGCCGAGCGCGGCAACGTTTCTCTGCGCGCAAGCAACGGCCTCGGGTGAGACGTCCGTTGCCACCACATGCGCACCCATCTCCCTGGCAAGGGAGCACGCGATGCAGCCCGTGCCGCAGCCCACCTCGAGCACACGCGGAGCTTTGACATTCGCAAGTCCTTCGAGTACGACATCGACGAGGACTTCGGTCTCGGGGCGTGGAATGAGCACGCCCTGGCTCGTCTTCACGACGATGTGCCTGAAAGCCGCCTCACCGGCTATGTACTGGAGTGGCTCGCCCGCACCGCGGCGCTTGAGCGTCTCGCGCAATACGTCACGCTCTTCCATCGAAAGCGGACGGTCGAAGTGCATGTAGAGCTCGATGCGCGTGAGTCCCGTGGCGGCGGCGAGTAGCCACTCGGCCGAGAGCTTGGGGGTCTCGTCATCATGATGCGCGAGGTACTCGCGACACCACGCAAGCGTATCGCCGATGGTCCAAACCTGCTGGGACATAAAGCTACTCGGCTGCCGATGCAGTCGCCTGCTCAAGACGCTCGGCGCGATCGGCGGCGGCAAGGTTCTCGATGAGCGCGGAGAGACCATCGCCCTCGAGTATGCCCGCATAGCTGCCGTTGTAGCCGATGCGATGATCGGTCACACGGTCTTGAGGACCATTGTAGGTACGGATCTTCTCGGCACGGTCACCATGGCCGATCTGGCCACGACGCTCGGCACCGAGAGCCTCCTGCTGTTCCTGGAGCATCTTGTCGTAGAGTCGAGCACGCAGGACCTGCAAGGCGGCTTCGCGATTCTGGATCTGGGACTTCTGATCTTGCGACTGCACGACGAGGC
>CABURF010000233.1 GCA_902493755.1 uncultured Coriobacteriia bacterium | reverse complement strand
GGCTTCATGCGTGACATCGAGTCGTGGAGCCGTGATGACGTACGCTCGACGGGTTACGTCATCGACACGCTCGGTGCTGCGCTTTGGTGCGCTCTCAACACGGACGACTACGCCAGTTGCGTTCTTATCGCGGTGAACCTCGGGGATGACTCCGACACGACCGCCTGTGTCGCCGGAGCCCTGGCAGGCGCAATGTACGGTTACGACTCAATCCCCAGGGAGTGGATCGAGCAGCTTCGCGGAAAGGACGTGATCGAGGACTCGCTCGAGTGGTGGTTCTAGGAGGCTCTTCGAGGGAACGCGGCGCCGGGGAGGGCAAGGAGCAGGGGAGTGGCAACGGCCGCAAGCCAAGGGTCCACCGCGGTTGATGGCAGGCCCGTTACGTCAAATCCAAAAATGACGCGAAGTAAACGGGAAGATAGCTAATCTTCCCTTCAACCCGTACGTTGCCTTCGTAGAGCACGATTGCCGAATCTATGCTGTAGTTCTCCACGTTCAAGAGCTTGTTTAGCGCACTATGCCGTTTGTACGATTTACCCGATTTCACCTCGACGGGCATCACGCTTTCATGTCTCCAGGGCAAGACGAAATCGACCTCTCCGATCCTCTCGTTCTTGAAGTAGTACAGCGGCAGTCCGTGACAAACGAGCTCTTGGGCTACGACGTTTTCGTACAAGGCTCCGTAATGGATGTCGGTGCGACCGGACGTCATGTCTCGCACCGTTTCCATGCCATACATGTACGTGAGAAGTCCGACGTCGCATAGGAACAGTTTGAACAGCTTGAGATTTGTCGACACCATGAGAGGAGGTCGAGGCTCTGTGACGTTGTAGGATGCGAGCCCGACATTTGCATCTGCGAGCCAGAGAAAGTCGTTGTTGTAGCGCTCGATGCTTGCTTTGCCTTCGATTGATTTTGCGATGAAGCGCTTGTTTTGGTTGCTCAGCTCGTACGGAATGAGGTCGAATATTCGCTTCACCTGGAGTGCGTTTTCACCGGCGTACTTGGCGATGTCCTCCCTGTACCAATCGACGATTTCTTTTTGACGTGCCCGTACCGCTTGAAGGTTCTGACTGCTCGTGAACGCATCGACTGCTGCGGGCATACCTCCGACGAGCAAATACTCGTGGAAAAGCTCCATGAGCTTGTTGTGGACGAATTCATCCACCGGACGTGATTGCCGGTATGCCTCCCTGGCTTCATCGAATACGTTCTCGGGAAGATCGCAACCCCAGCAAAACTCTTCGAAATCAAGCGGGTACATGTCCACCGTCGATAGATAACCGACAGGCAATGAGCGTACGCACTTGAGTTCGACACCCAGCATCGATCTCGAGAGCACGTAATCGAAGCCTTCGCGTTCCAAAAGGAACTTGATCATGGTGATGACATCGGGACATTCTTGGATTTCATCGATGAAGACCAAGGTAGATCCGGCGATTAGTTCGCCTTTGACGTAGGCACTCAAGCGCAAAAACAACTCTCGTGCGGATGTTGCACTGCCCAATGCCTTGCAGGCTTCGGTATCCTCGAACAGGTTGACCTCTGCAAGATGATCATAGTGCTCGTTTGCGAAGGCACGTATGAGGTATGTTTTTCCGACCTGTCGTGCCCCCGTGACCAACAAAGCATGATGGGACCCTTTCAAAGAGTGCCAGTTCTCGAGATCGACCATTGCTTTGCGCTTGAGCATGAAGGGTCTCCTCTCATGTTGTCATGAGATGTTCAGTTTTTCTGAACTGAATTATAGGGAAAATCCAGTTTTTCTGAACCTGAATATGCCAGAAAACGAGTTTTTCTGAACTATTTTACATGCATAGAAAATGCAAGCGCTTCAGTCTTCACCAGTCTCCATCGTCCCGGTTGGTATAATCATGAGCGCTGGCACGGCGATACAAAACGCGCCCTCATCAGCGGCTATTTCCCGAATGCGATACGTACCCGAGCAACGCATGCTGCAATCCGACCGCGCGGAAGCAGGACATGGCCCTGGTTGCCATGGAGCCGACCGACGCCGTGGCCGTGCAGCGGCTGGAGGACGGCGACATCGCCTTCGTCCCCGACGCCCCGCGGGCCGGGATCGTGTTCTACCCCGGAGGCAAGGTGCAGGCCGAGGCGTACGCGCCGCTCATGCAGGACCTGGCCGACCGCGGGTTCCTCTGCGTGATCGTCTGCATGCCGTTCAACCTGGCCGTGCTCGACGCGAACGGGGCCGACGGCGTGCAGGAGCGGTTCCCCGCCGTGCGGAGGTGGATTCTGATGGGGCACTCGCTCGGCGGCGTCATGGCGGCCGGCTACCTCGACGGCCACGCGCGGTCGTGGGACGGCCTCGTGCTGCTGGGAGCCTATTCCACCGCCGACCTCTCCGACGACGGCGTCACGGTGCTGAGTGTCACGGGGGATTCGGACGGGGTGCTGGACCGCCGGGTCGCCGCCGGCAACGGGGGAAACCTCGGCGAGGGCGTGCGCGAGCTCGTCATACCCGGCGGCAACCACGCCCAGTTCGGCTCGTACGGCCCGCAGGACGGTGACGGCGAGGCGAGCCTCTCGCCCGAGGAGCAGCGGGCCCTCGTCGCCGACGAGGTCGCCAGTGTGTTCTTGCGAGAGCGGGGGGGCTGTGCAGGAGGGGCGATGAGCCTGCTAAGGAGAACCTGCGTCATGCCGAAAGCGCTGTGTTCTTGCGCCTCAAATGAAAAGC
>CABURF010000232.1 GCA_902493755.1 uncultured Coriobacteriia bacterium | reverse complement strand
TGCCCACGCGCTTGCCAAAGATCAGGAGCTCCTCATCGGTAAGGGGCAAAGCCGCCTCTCCGGTGTCGGGGCGCGGAGCGGTCTCACTCCCCACGAAATCACCCATGCTCATCTTGCCGTCCTCGATGGTCATGATGCCAAAGGACCCTGCCATGCCGCCGGTGGAGCGCGGCTCGGCATTGTTCGCGGCAACCACGAGGTAGTGGGCGGGCTCGCCGTCGGCACCGAGCATGCCGGGCAGCAGATGCGAGAGCTCGCTTGCGTACTCGGAGACGGTATCGAGCGTGCCAACCAGCCCCTTGACGGTCTGGACGGGCTCCTTGAGCTGGTCGAGGTGCGAATCGCCCATTTTGGCGACCCGCTCGGCGCAATCGTGAATCGTGGGGTACTCGGCACCGAGCGGCGCGAGCATGTCCTCCACCGCCTCCACGTTGACTCCACCGTCAACGACGATGCCCGAAAGTCCCTCTGCGGGAAGCGCGTTGATGAGAGGCGTGACCGCCTTGGCACACAGCGTGTCCGCCACGCTCGCAATCGTACGCACCTGGGCGATATCGCTGCCATAGACGGGGATGAGCGTGGCAGCGGCCCACAGGGGGCTGTCCACGGTATCGTTGAGCTTCTTGGCGGTTGCCGAAAGCTCCGTCGCCGTTTTTCCGGCGCCGGTCTTGTCGCCCTCCTTGAGCTGCGTGACGAGCGTCTTTCCCTGGTCCATGAGGACCTCGGCATCTGCCTTGGCATCCTTGGCGCTCATGGCAAGGGCCACACCCGAACAGCCCAGGATAAGGACGACCGCCACGACGACCACGATGATGATGTCGCGGCGCTTGTGGTTCTTGGGGCGCCGTGCGCTGTGCCCGACGTAGTTGCTCGCGTTGTACGCTGCCATATCCGACCGCAAGACGGGCTGCTGCCCACTGCGGCTGTGGTTACCGTGAGCGGAATACCTGACCATGATGCTCCCCATGTTCGAAATCACTGGTTATCGTGAGTTTTCATGACAAATGTTTGCTCATGATACCGCAAGAGCCCCAAAGGCACGCTTTCTCCACGCATTCTATGCGATACTAGGATCGTCAGTCACCCGCGAGAGAAGGACGCACCATGAGTGCCCAGCTACCCAATGACGAAGAGGTCCTGCAATACATAGAGTCCATCCCCAACCTGCGCACGGAATGGGGCATCACGGGCTCGAAGAAGATGGCGACCATCACCTTCGTCTTGCTCAACATACTCCTCGCCGTGGTCATCATTGGGACGATCGCCTACTTCATGCTCGATGGACAGCAGGCCACCCACAACGTATCCGGCCTGCTCATCGTGCTCGTCCTCGCATATGCCGTAAGCGGCTTACGCCACTTCCAGCTACGCGCCGAGCGTGCGGAGTTACCCAAATACCGCAAGGCCCTCGCGCGGGAGCTTACCGGCAACCCCGAGACGGACTCCGAGGCGCAGGCACGTGTCGAGCGAAACTTCAAGTGGGAGTCCATGCGCTACCGCTATATTGCGCGCATGCTCGGCATCGCGGGACTCGTCATCATCATGATCAACACGTATCAGGGCGCGACATACGACTTCGCACGCATTCTCATCTTCGATGGTGCGATTCTCATCTACCTCACGGGCTCGTTCTGGAACAACTCCGCCCTCAAGGCTGACATCCTCGAGGTCACCCTCGAAGAGCGTTGCCGCGCCACCATCCGTTGGCAGACGGAGCATCCGGGTGAGGCACAGGAGGATGCAGAGGACGAGAGGGCGCAGACCCCGGAAGGCGAAGCGCCCAAAGAGACTCCGGCCCGCGATGACGCGCACGGCAAGACCGACAACGGCACGTTTTCGGAGTAAACGCGAGCCGCGCGTGAGACCCTAGCGCGAGAAGCCGCCGCCTCCACCGCCGAAACCGCCGCCCCCACCCATCAAGAAGCCGCCTCCACCGCCGAAGCTCCCGCCGCCTCCACCCTTGGCAGCGGCAATGATGCTCTGCGCCGAAGACATCGTGTTCTCGAACGCGTTGCCGAAGAAGTCCACGCTCGCCGCACCGGCATGCATCGAAACGTAGGGGTTGTAGTACCACAGCATGCTGCCGACAAACACGTCGCTACTCCAAATGTCAGGCGCGACGCGGTTGAGGTCACTCACGACCTGGTCGACAACACCAAACAGATACGCGTAGACAAGCAGCTCGCCCCATACCTTGGCATCCGTGGGTACGGCCTCATCAAGTGCGGTGAAGTCCTTGAACCAGCGCTTGAGCGCCGTACAGCGCGCGTAGATATCGACGGCCTCCTGGGAACGACGCGTCATGAAGAACGAGAACGCGAGCAGAATCACGGCACCGGGAAGCAAGCCGATAACCGGCATGAAGTTCTCGATCGTGATGCTCGCGAAGGCGCCAAGCACGATGAGCCCGATTGCCGCAATCTGAAACGCGCGTTTGCAACGCTCGCCCGTCCTCTCGAAAAAGCCGCGCCTGTCGACCTCGGCGCTGATGGTGCCCTGCCATAGCTGCATGGAGTTCACATAGCTCTCGGCGTGGTCCTTGGCGTACGTCTCGATATCCTCGAGTGTGACGCTGCCGTACTGCACGCCAATCCTGTCGAAGACCAAGTCGAGCGCCTTGGTGTCAATGGCGTCGTGATTCACATGGAGGCGCTTTTCGGGATTGAGCCCGAGCCTATAGGTCACGTGCTCCTTGTCGCCCAGGATCTTGCGTTCCTCGAT
>CABURF010000231.1 GCA_902493755.1 uncultured Coriobacteriia bacterium | reverse complement strand
CGTCGTCCTCACGGTCGTGACCTTTGACGAACTCATTGCCACCAAGATCATGGCCGGTGCCAAGGTGGTCAACGTTGCTGCCGGCAAGGACACGCCGGCGGTTGTCGAGAAGGTGCGCGAGCGCTTCCCCGAGATTCCCATCATCGCGAGTGGTGGCAAGGATGCCACCTCCATCAGGAGCACGGTCGATGCCGGTGCGGACGCCATCACCTGGGTGCCGCCCACGATGCAGCAGCTCCAGAGGGAGCTCATGGACGTGAACCGGGCCGAAGGTCAACCGACCGAACCGGATGCCGTGGCCTAGGGCTTTTCCATGGGATTCGTCGAGATATTTCTCATTGGCATCGGTCTGTCGATGGACGCGTTTGCCGTGTCCGTCTGCAAGGGTCTGGGCATGCATCGCGTCAATTACGCCCATGCACTCATCATCGCGCTGTTTTTCGGCGTCTTCCAGGGCCTCATGCCGGTCATCGGTTGGTTGGTGGGAAGCGCGTTTGCGGCTTATGTCACGGCGGTTGACCATTGGATTGCCTTCGCCCTGCTCGCCTTCGTCGGTGGAAAGATGCTCTGGGACGCCTTTCATGACGAGGACGAGGAAGAAGACGACGAAACGGCCACGCAGAGGCTCGACCTGCGCGAGCTCTTCATGCTCGCCATTGCCACGAGCATCGATGCGTTGGCCGTTGGCATCAGCTTCTCGTTTCTGCAGATCGACATCGTGGCTGCCGCGCTCGTCATCGGCTGCACGACCTTCGTTCTCTCGCTTGTCGGCGTCATCGTGGGCAATCGCTTCGGCGAAGCCGTCGCAGATTGCAGGCGGTATCGTGCTCATCGCCATCGGCCTCAAAATACTCCTCGAACATCTGGGCCTCATCGCGTTTTAGCCCCGTTTGAGCGCGTCATTGACGTAACGCTGCGGTATGATGTGTCACTGTTTTATCTGACGCACGTATCTGACGGCATATCGGAGGTTGGCCATGCACGAGGCGTATGATCCGCATTCCATCGAACCCAAATGGCAGCAATATTGGGCGGAGCATGAGCTTTTCAAGCTTGACGAGGCATCCGAGCGTCCTGCGAAGTACGTGCTCGAGATGTTCCCGTATCCGAGCGGTGACATCCACATGGGCCACGTGCGCAACTACACGATTGGTGACGTCTACGCGCGCTACCTGCACATGAACGGCTACGACGTGCTGCATCCCATCGGCTGGGACGCCTTTGGCCTACCGGCCGAAAACGCCGCCATCAAGCATCACAGCCATCCGGCCACCTGGACTTTCGAGAACATCGACACCCAGATGGCGAGCTTCAAGCGCATGGGCCTTTCCTACGATTGGGACCGCACGGTCATCACGTGCAAGGAGGATTACTACCGTTGGGGCCAGTGGTTCTTTCTCAAGATGTACGAGAAGGGCCTGGCGTATCGCAAGTCCAATCCCGTCAACTGGTGCCCCGACTGCAAGACCGTGCTCGCCAACGAGCAGGTCGAGCAGGGCACGTGCTGGCGCTGCCATTCCACCGTCGAGCGCCGCGAGCTCGACCAGTGGTACCTCAAGATTACCGATTATGCTCAGGAGCTGCTCGATGACCTCGACAAGCTGCCCGGCTGGCCCGAGCGCGTCAAGCAGATGCAGGCCAACTGGATTGGTCGCAGCGAGGGCGCCGAGGTTAAGTTCACCCTCTGCGACGAGGCGGGCGAGCCCACCGACGAGACCATCACCGTGTTCACGACGCGTCCGGACACGCTCTTCGGCTGCACCTTCTTCATGCTCGCGCCCGAGCACAAGCTTGTCGAGCGCCTGGTCGCGGGCACCGAGTACGAGCCCGAGGTACGCGAGGTGCAAAAGGTTGCCGCCGCCGCCACGGCCGTCGAGCGTACGATGGGCGACCGCGAGAAGCATGGCGCGTTCACGGGCCGCTATGTCATCAACCCCGTCAATGGTGCCAAGGTGCCGGTTTGGGTTTCCGATTACGTGCTGACCGACTATGGCACCGGTGCCGTCATGGCCGTGCCCTGCGGCGACCAGCGCGACTTCGAGTTCGCGCGCAAGTACGGCCTGCCCATCCCGCCGGTCGTGGTGCCGGCAGATAGTCCGCTTGCCACCGAGCTTGCCGACGTGCGCGACCTCGAGGTGACGGATGTGGACTGGAACGAGGCCTTCAACGGCGATGGCATCATGGTGCAGTCTGGGCAGTTCACCGGTATGCCCGGCGGTCACGACTCGCAAGGCATGCAGGCGGTCATCGACTGGCTCGCCGAGCGTGGCCTGGGCAAGGGCGTCGTCAACTTCCGTCTGCGTGACTGGCTCATCAGCCGCCAGCGCTACTGGGGCAATCCCATCCCCATGATTTATTGCGATGAGTGCGGCCTGGTGCCCGTCCCCGAAGAGGACCTGCCGGTCATCCTTCCCATGGACATCGATATCGCCGCGGGCGAGACACTCAAGGATTCCAAGGAGTTCTATGAGTGCACCTGCCCGGTGCAAGCCCGCGCATCGCGAGACCGACACCATGGACACCTTCACGTGCAGCTCGTGGTACTACTTGCGCTACACCGACCCACATAACACCGAGCTTCCCTTCGCCAAGGACAAGGCGGATCGCTTTATGCCCGTCGACCAGTACATTGGCGGCATCGAGCACGCCATCTTGCACCTGCTGTACTCGCGCTTCTGGACCAAGGTCGCGCGTGATGCCGGCATGCTCGACTTCGATGAGCCGTTCACCAACCTG
>CABURF010000230.1 GCA_902493755.1 uncultured Coriobacteriia bacterium | reverse complement strand
GGGGATGTCGAAGTACGCGGTCTCGTCGTCGAGCTCCTGGTCCACGAGCTTGTCACAGAACACAGGGGCGATGTCGTCATGCTCGGCGATCTTGCCGTTGGGCAGGCGCATGGGCTCGGGCGGCTCGGGCATGTCCGCGCGCAGGTTGTACCATTGCATCGGAATCTGCTCTTCGCGCAGATAGAGCCTGTAGGGGATCTCTTCGGTCTGCTTCTTGTTTGCGTCTGCCATGGTCGTTCCTTTCTTTCCTTCGGACTCGTCGTCCACGTTCCTGTCTTGCCACCGTTCTCACGCATCTCATGATTCGGGAAATAAAAAAGGCCCCCGGATTACCGAGGGCCTTCAAAGTATGTGATGAGAAGCGTGAAGTCCGATAACCCGATTACGATATTCGACTACGCCACCACCAAGCACCGGCAAACGCCTGTGCGTTGGCAAAAATGCTATGTGCGTGTACGTAGTTCACATTCGTCCTTTCGAGTTGTACCGTAAAGTAGCACAAATCGAATTAGGAAATATCGAAATGTCCAGATTTTATGACGAAAAAAGGGAAAAATTACTAGCGAACGGTAGAAAATCAACAGCTAGCGGTAGTTTTCGTTATATACTATCCCCATGAAAACAAAAAAACGCACGCCATTCTGCGTGGAAGGGAGCTCGCCATGTGCTCGGGAATTAGGTTCACCGATGATAAGGGCAACATGTACTTCGCTCGCAACCTCGATTGGAACTGCGGCTATGGCCAGAAGGTCACCGTGACTCCTCGCGGCTACGAGCGCCGATACGCCTTTGGGGTCGAGTCGCGACAGGATTATGCGGTCATCGGGCCGTGTATCGTGATTGGGGACGTCCCACTCTACTTCGATTGCGCAAACGAGAAGGGGCTCGCCATCGCCGGGCTCAACTTTCCCGGCTACGCCCAGTTCGAGGCAGATGCCGTCGAGGGTAAGACCAACCTCGCCGCATATGAGTTTCCCTTGTGGGTAGCCAGCAACTTCGCGACGGTAGACGAGGTGGAGGAGGCGCTCAAGGATGTTGCCATCGTCGCCAAACCTGTGAACGACCAGTTTCCGGTTGCGCTTCTCCATTACCTCATCGGTGACAAGGACCGTTCCATCGTGGTCGAGTACATGGCCGATGGCATGCACGTCCACCACGACGACGTCGATGTGCTCACCAACCAGCCCACCTTCGACTGGCACGTGGAGCATCTGCGCAGTTACATGAACCTGAGCCCGGAATACGTCGCTGATGTGCAGTGGGACAAGCAGAAGCTCGCGCCTTACGGGAGCGGCGGACAGCTCGTGGGACTGCCCGGCTCGAGCTATTCGCCCGATCGCTTCGTGAGGGCCGCCTACCTGAACAGCCACTACCCGCAGAAGTCCGGGGAGGCGGATAACGTCTCCAGGATGTTCCACACGCTCGCCGGCGTCGCGATGATCGATGGCGAGGCGAAGATGGAGAACGGTGATTTCGAGACGACGATCTATACCGGCGGCATCTCCATGGCAACCAAGACGTATTACATGAGCACCTACGAAACCCCAGCCATCGAGGCCTATCCTATGGACAAGGCTGACCTCGATGGTTCGGAGCTGTACGTCTTTGCCTAGGAAGACGCGCTGTTAAACATAGGGGCGTCCATCCGTTTGACCGGACGGGCGCCCCTCATCTGCTAATCAAAGCAGACTCTAGTTCTCGTCACCTTTCGGCATCCACTTGCGCATGATGGCAACGAGGGATTCGATTTCCATGGGCTTTGCCATGTGATCGTTCATGCCCACCGAATGCGCGTGTTTGACATCCTCGGCAAAGGCGTCGGCCGAAAGTGCGATAATGGGAATGCGGGCTAAGTCGGGCCTGTCGATTGAGGCGGCGCGAATGGCCGTCGTCGCCTCGTAGCCATTCATGACCGGCATCTGGATATCCATGAACACGAAGTCATAATAGCCCGGCTCGTGCTCGAGCAGCATATTGACCGCCACCTGGCCGTTTTCGGCATGCTCGACCTCTGCACCGGTGAGACCGATTATCTCCTGCCCGATGGCGGTCGCCATGATATTGTCTTCGGTCAAGAGAACGCGATAACCCTCGAAGGCGCATTCTTCGAGAAGGGCCTTGGGGTCAAACTGCTCGGTGACCTCTCCGCTGAGGAGCTCCTTCATCACCTGGATGAGACGCGATCGGAATAGGGGCTTGGAGATGAAGGCATCGATGCCTATCTCGCGCGCCTCCTGCTCGATCATCGACCAGTCGTAGCCGGAGAGAATGATGATGGGGGGCGCATTGTGAACCTTCTCGCGAATTTTCTTGGCGACTTCCAGACCGCTCATGCCAGGCATACGCCAATCGAGAATAACGGCCTTGAATGGATCGTCTGATGCATCGGCATCGATCACGGCCTGTATGCCGTCCGGGCCAGACATCTCGTAGTTTGCACGCATGCCGATGTCATCGAGCAGGGCACAGGCCCCTTCGCAGGCGGTGTTGTCGTCATCGACTACGAGCACCCTGATGTTCTTGAGGTCGCTGAGGTCGACCGCTGCACCATCGCGGAGCTTGAGATGCACCGTTACGGTGAACGTGGTGCCCTTACCTAGCTCGGAGTCGACATCGACCGTGCCGTTCATCAGGCTGACGACGCTCTTGACGATCGCCATGCCCAACCCCGTACCCTCGATGCCGGTAGTACGCGAGTCATTTGCGCGCGTGAAGGGCTCGAAGATGGTCTCCATGAACTC
>CABURF010000229.1 GCA_902493755.1 uncultured Coriobacteriia bacterium | reverse complement strand
GAACCTTGTTGCTCACGATGGCCATCTTGATGCCACGGCTCTTGAGGCCGGCGAGCAGCTCCATGATGCCCGGATACGGATGCGTCACATCATTGCAGTGCGCCTTGTAGTGCGTGTTGAAATCATCGAAGACGCGTTGGAACTCGGGCGAACCCGTTACGAAGACGTGCTTGGTGAGAAGCTCGATGAGCACGATGGAGCCATACCCAGCTGCCTCGCGCGTTTCATCGAACGTGACGAGCGGAAGGCCCGATTGCTCGAGCGCGTAGTTGACGCTCACGTGCAGATCGTCGAGCGTGTCAAGCAGGGTGCCATCCATATCGAAAAGTATTGTGTCCACAACGCATCCTTTCTTTAGGTGCCAAAGATTCTACCGCAGGCCTGTGACATTTTTTCACCATGCGTCGCTGATATGAGTAAATCGCGCTACACTGCAGCCCATGAACGATGAGACCGAACTCATATTGGCGTCAGGATCGCCCCGACGCAGGGAGCTGCTTGCACGGACGGGTTGCACGTTTCGCATCATCGTGAGCGATGCTGACGAGATTGCCCCGAAGGACATGGCACCCGCTGACGTCGCCATGCACAACGCGCGAGCCAAGGCGCTCGCTGTCGCTTCCGAGCAGCCTGCCTGCGCCACCGTCATCGGCGCCGACACCATCGTCGTGCTCAACGGGCGCATCTTCGGCAAACCGGCCGACGAACGCGATGCCCATCGCATGCTTCGCGAGCTATCGGGTAAGACGCACCAAGTCATCACAGGTGTTGCCCTTGTGCGCAAGGACCGCTGCGAGACCTTCGCGGAAGTCACTAACGTTTGCTTTAGAGAGCTATCCGATGAGGAGATCGCGGCATATGTCACTACAGGAGAGCCGCTCGACAAAGCCGGCGCCTACGGCATACAAGGTGCAGCCGGTGCCTTCGTCGACCACATTGAGGGCGATTATGACAATGTGGTTGGGTTGCCCGTTGCGCGTCTAGAGCGAGCGCTTGATCTTAAGAGCGGCGATGAGGTAGATAACGGGCAGAATGGCGAGCGCTAGCGCATAGAGCAGCGCAGTGACCACGTACTGCGGCGTCACTGCAAGGGCATATCCCAAAAACGCGACAACGAGCACAAGCGCGATGATTGCCATAACGACAGCAATCATGACCTTGCTCGGGTGCTTGGCAACGTAAATCGCAATGACGGCAGGCGGAATGAGCGCGATGCCGCACGCAAGCGCCGTACCGTACAGATACGCACCCAGAAGCCCGATATCGGGCATGAGCGCTGCCACATCGGCGACGCGGATGAGCTGCACGATGCAAAACGCGATAAGAATGATTGCGATAACGAGCATCGCAACGCCAAGGCCCGCCAATACGCGATGCCCTTCTCGAAGGTGAGAAGGTCGGGGTTATTGCGATCATCGGTGAGGACCGACGGATCAACGGGTTGCGGTTCGTGCTCATGACCCGAATGGCCGGGCGTCCTACCCGTCCGCGGGGTCTCGCGATAGCTACTGTAATTCTCCATGCGTCTTGCCTAACTTTGCACGATGGTCTTCTCGCCGCATGACGGGCACTTCACGGCAATCTTGCCCTTGCCAGCCGGTACGCGCATCTGCTGTCCGCAAAACGAGCAGCTCAGGTATTTGTAGCCGGCATCGGCATTCGTCTTGCCCTTGCCCTTTGACGAGATGTCCTTAGACGAGGCGCGCTTGCGCTCTGCACGGCGCGTGCGACGCCGCAGGAAAGCCTCGTTCTCACGCCGGCGCGCATCCGCGTTGCGCGACAGCATGCGAAAGAGCATGAGAACGAGCAAGATGAGCCCGACCCAATTGAGAATGGTCGACAGCCACGCAATCCACGTAAGGCGCAGCATGCTGGCGAGGACGCCACAGAGGATCGAGAAGATCCACATGACGACCACGCCAACGCTCATAGCTTGGCCAAGCTGGTCAAAGCCGTAACGCCCCTGCATGAACTTGTAGAGCCATGCGCTGATTCTGTTCATAAACTATTTGAGCGAATCGATATGCTCGACGATGTCGCCGATGGTCTCGAGGCCCTCGGGCTCACCGAAATCGATACCCTCGGCATCTTCGATATCGCAGATGAGCTCAACGAGATCGAGCGAGTCGATGTCGATGGAATCAAGCGTGGTGTCTTCCTCGACCTGCTCTGGCTCAATGGAGAGGTTATCCTCGAGAATCTTCCTGATGGTGTCAATGGTAGCCATGGTTCTCCTTTCGTCATGAGGGAATATAGCGAAATGACGCACAGCAGGCAACGGGGAGACAAGACACATCAGTAATTCACGTGCCAGAAGGTGAGGCCACAGGCGGGAGCAGTCTCGCCCGCAGCGCCACGATCGCATGCCGCCAGAACCTCGGCTACCCAATCGGAATCGCGATGTCCGGCGCCCACTTGTACGAGCGTACCGACGATGGTGCGCACCATCGAGTGCAAGAAGGCATTGCCGATGACCTTTATCATGAGGCACTCCTCCCCCATCTGCTCTTCAAACTCGATGGATACCTCGTTCACACAGCGCATGGTCGTCTTACCCTCGGCACTTGCAGCCTTGCAAAAGGACTTGAAGTCATGCTCGCCAATGAGATGGGTAGCGCCCTGACGCATGGCCTCGATATCAAGCGAACCCTTGCGCCACCAAACATAGCTGCGCAAGAAAAGCGGCGGCACCGAGCCCGTCACGATGCGATACCGATACTCTCGACTCTTGGCATCAAAGCGAGCAGAAAACGTGGCC
>CABURF010000228.1 GCA_902493755.1 uncultured Coriobacteriia bacterium | reverse complement strand
GACGTGCCAAGTCTCACGGGCGCTATCATGCCTACGCTTGAGGATGCAAGCGAGGAGCATCTCGTCATCGTCGACTTGGGTGGAGATGATGTCGGGGCAGGCTCCCTGGCCCGCTTCTCGGCAGCCGTGCGCAAGCAAGACTACACGATGCTCTATGTGCTTAACCGCCACCGTAACCTCATGGCAGACCCACACGATGCGGTCGAGAACTTGCGTGAGATCGAGGCGGCGACGCGTTTGCAAGTGACGGCTCTTATCGACAATGCGCATCTCAAGGACGAGACAGACCTTGTCGCCTTGATGGATGCCGATGCTTACACGCAGGCAGCGAGCGAGCTCTGCGGTTTGCCACTCGTGGCAAAAACCATCCCCGAATCGCTCGTTGAGGATGGTAAAGAGGCATTTGCGGGGACCAAGCTAGCCTCGTTGGTCTATCCTATACGTCTATATGTCAAGAACCCCTGGGAATGATCGGGTCGAGAAAGGAGCTTACACATGGCGAAAATGATCGTTGACGATGCATTTTGCAAGGGCTGTGGCCTCTGCGTTGATGCATGTCCCGTGCACATCGTCGAGCTCGACCAGGACAAGATAACGGATAAGGGCTACCATCCGGCGCATTGCATCGATATGGATATGTGCACGGGATGTTGCTCGTGCGCTCTCATGTGCCCCGATGTCGCGATTACGGTCTGGAGGTAGCACGATGTCAGAGAAAGTGCTCATGAAGGGAAACGAGGTCTTGGCAGAAAGCGCCATGCGCGCTGGCTGCAAGCACTTCTTCGGGTATCCCATCACGCCCCAAACGGAGCTGTCCGCCTACATGTCCAAGCACATGCCCAAGATCGGCGGCACCTTTCTGCAGGCCGAGAGCGAGGTCGCGGCCATTAACATGGTCTACGGCGCCGCTGCCGCAGGCGCACGCGCGATGACCTCCTCGTCGTCGCCTGGCATCTCGCTCAAGAGCGAGGGCGTCTCTTACATTGCCGGTGCCGATCTCCCTGCCGTTATCATCAACGTCATGCGTGGTGGTCCGGGCCTTGGCTCCATCCAGCCCTCCCAATCCGACTACTGGCAGGCTACCAAGGCACTTGGCCATGGCGATTTCCAGATGGTCGTCTACGCGCCCTCGACCGTGCAGGAGATGGCCGATTACACCTTCAAGGCCTTCGATATCGCCGATGAGTATCGTATGCCCGTCATGATCTTGGCCGATGGCTTGCTTGGCCAGATGATGGAGCCAGTCGAGTTGCGTGACCCCATCGAGAAACTCCCCGAACGCCCCTGGGCTTGTACGGGACACAACAACGAGCGCGAGCACAATGTCGCGAACTCGCTCTACCTCACGGCCGAGGACCTCGATCGCATCAACCATGAGCGTTTCGAGCGTTATGAACTCATCAAGGAGCGCGAGCAGATTTCGGAGGAGTTTCTTTGCGATGATGCCGACATCATCATCGTCGCCTTCGGTGCGGCGGCGCGTATCGCGCGCAACGCCGTGTGCGCTGCTCGTGAGCAGGGCATCAAGGCCGGGCTTTTCCGTCCCATCACTCTGTGGCCGTTCCCGGTTGATGCGCTCGAGAAGACCATCGACCATGCCAAGGGCTACCTCACGGTCGAGATGAACATGGGCCAGATGGTCGAGGACGTGCGTCTCGTCGTTGCCGGCCGTGCCCCTGTCGAGTTCTATGGCCGTACGGGTGGTGTCATCCCAACGCCCGATGAGGTGCTCGACGCCATTGTCGCCTTCGACCAGAAAGTGGGTGAGTAGCATGGCGGAAAAAGAGGAGAAGATCGTCTTCGAGCGCCCCAATGCGCTGCTGCCTGTCGTTACCAACTTCTGTCCGGGTTGCACTCACGGCATCGTGCATCGCCTTGTCGCCGAGACCATTGACGAGCTTGGCATCGAGGGCAAGACCGTCGGTGTGACGCCCGTTGGCTGCTCGGTCATGGGCTACAACTTCTTCGGCTGCGACATGGTCGAGGCCGCCCACGGGCGTGCTCCTGCGGTGGCGACGGGCATCAAGCGCGTACTGCCGGATAATGTCGTCTTTGCCTACCAGGGTGACGGTGACCTCGCTTCCATCGGCACGGCCGAGACGGTGCATGCTGCCACACGTGGTGAGAACATCACCATCATCTTCATTAACAACGCGATCTACGGCATGACCGGTGGTCAGATGGCCCCGACGAGTCTGCCGCATCAGGTCACGCAAACCTCGCCCTACGGACGTGATACCTCGAGCGCGGGCTATCCCGTGCGCATCTGCGAGATGCTCGCCACGCTCGATGGCCCTGCGTATCTTGAACGCGTCGCCGTGGATACGCCGGCAAACGTGCGCAAGGCCAAGAAGGCCATCAAGAAGGCATTCCAGAACCAGGTGGACGGTGTGGGCTACTCACTCATCGAGGTCGTTTCGACCTGCCCGACCAACTGGGGCATGACGCCGCAGGATTCCTTCACGTGGATGCGTGAGAACATGCTGCCGTATTATCCGCTCGGCGTGTATCGTGACGTGCTGGCAGAGGGCTACGAGAGTGTGGCCGCTGCTGCAGCCGAGCGCGCCAAGGATAGCAAGATCGTCGCTGAGGGAGGTGCGCAATAATGAACCAGGAAATGCGTTTTATCCTCTCCGGTTTTGGCGGACAAGGCCTACTCTTCGGCGGCAAGGTCATTGCCTACGCAGGCCTCATCGAGGATCGTCAGGTTTCGTGGCTGCCCTCGTACGGCCCCGAGATGCGAGGCGGAACCGCGAATTGCTC
>CABURF010000227.1 GCA_902493755.1 uncultured Coriobacteriia bacterium | reverse complement strand
CCCGGCTGGAGTGGTGCGGAGAAGCTCACATCGACCGAGGCATCACCCTTGTTCATCGTCGCGGTGTTCTCGGGGCTCAGACGCGTCGTGCCCTCGAGCACCGTTACCTTGACCGAGGACTCGTCGGTAATCGAGGAACCCTCGGGAAGCTCGACGCGCACGGCCGAAACCTGTTCGCCATCGCCAACGAGCGCCTCCCAGGTGACGCGCGTCGGTTCTCCACCGAGCACGCTTCCCGTGCCCGTCTCGTTGCTTTTGGCCGTGGTCACGTCAACGGACATGGCACCGGCGAGAAGCGGCGAGACGAAGGTCAGCACGAGCGAAAGCGCAAGCGCCGTCACGAGCGCATGCTTGAGCACGGGCTTCAGGTATGCTGCCATATGAATGAATCCCCCGTAAATATGCATGAAACAGATAAGGCAAGGACGAATTATACGCCCTTGCCTTATTGAAACCGAAGAGAAATTCGGTTGTTCGAGAACGGCTCTACTTGGCTGCGCCGAACCACTCCTCCTGGAGCTTGGCGATGGTGCCATCGGCCTGCATCTCGGCAAGCGCGTTATTGATGGCCTCGGCCAGCGCGACGTTGGCGGTGTTAACGATGATGCCATACTGCTCGCCCGTCGGGATGACCTCGAGGATGTCACAGTCGTCATACTCGTGAGCGATGCTGTAGGCAGCAGCCGGCTCGTCGTAGATGACAGCCTTGATCTTGCCGGTGCGCAGGGCCGCGAGCATGTCGGGGGTCTCCTGGAACGGCGTGTAGGCAATGTCCTTCAGGTTCTCCTTGGCCCAAGCCTCGCCCGAGGAACCGGACTGGGCGCCGACGGCCTGGCCATTGAGCGCATCACGGCTCGTGACATCGGAGCCCTTGAGGACGACGATGGCGAGGTTGGAGTCATAGTACGCGTCGGTGAAGGCAACCTGCTCGGCACGCTCGTCATCGATGGTGATGGCGCTAATGGCGCAATCGAAGGTCTTGCCACCCGCAACCTGCGTCACGAGCGAATCGAAGGCCTGGTTCTGGATATCGGCATCGAGACCGAGGTGCTTGGCGACCTCCTTGATCAGCGCGATATCGTAGCCCTTGATCTCACCGTTCTCCTGATACTCCATCGGAGCGTAATCAGGGCTCGTGGCAACCGTGAGGGTGCCGGGGGTGACGAGCGTGTACTCGTCAGAGGCAGCGGAGCTGGAGCTCGCAGAGCTGGACTGCGAGGAGCCACCGCAGGCGCTCAGCGCCAGCATGCCAACGACGGCAATGCAGGCAAGAGCGAAAACGGCAATCTTAGAAAACTTCCCCTTCAACATCTCTCTCCCTTACTACTCGAAACTTCAAATCGGACATATTTCGAAACCGTATAACCGTACCATAGCTGTTTGCCTTGCGGCAATCGGATATCCGCGATATCAATCGTAAATCTTTCGGAGGAAGCTCCTCGTGCGCTCGTGCTGCGGATGGTCGATGACTTGCTCGGGCGTGCCCTCTTCAACGATCACGCCCTTGTCCATGAAGATGACGCGGTCCGAGACGTCACGCGCGAAGGTCATCTCATGCGTGACGATGACCATAGTCATGTGTTCTTCGGCAAGGTCGCGAATGATCTTGAGCACATCTTGCGTGAGCTCGGGATCAAGCGCGCTCGTAGGCTCGTCGAAGAAGAGAATGTCAGGCTTCGTACACAGGGCACGGGCGATGGCGACACGCTGGAGCTGACCACCCGAGAGTTCGTTGGGAACCATGTTCTCCTTGCCGGCAAGTCCAAACTTCGCAAGCAGCTTAAACGCCATGGCACGTGCTTGCTCCTTATCGACCTTCTGCACGCGCACGGGAGCGTCCATGACGTTTTGCAGCACCGTGCGATGCGGGAAGAGATTGAAGTTCTGGAACACAAGGCCGAACTTCGAACGTGCCTTTTTGAGCGTGGCCTTGTCCGCATAGACCGCACGACCGTCGGGTCCGGGCTGTGCCACGACAATGTCCTCGTAGGCCAGATAGCCCCGCTCGAAAGCCTCGAGCAACGTCGCGCAACGAAGAAGCGTCGACTTGCCGCCACCCGACGAGCCGATGATGCTCACGACCTCGCCTTGCGTCACCTCGAGGCTGATGTCCTTGAGCACCATGGTGTCGCCGAAGCTCTTCTCGACGTTTCTGAGGGAGAGAATCTCCTTGGACATGGGTGTTATCTCCTCTCCCCTAGTCATGGTAGTATGCGAGTTTCTTCTCGGCCTTGTTCAAGATGAACTCGACGACGAGCGTGAAGATCCAGTAGATGACCGCAGCAATGACGTAGGGAATCATGCTCACGAAGGACGCGGCAAGTGCCTTTGCCTCGGTGAACATCTCGGCGATGCCGAGCACGAAGGCAAGCGAGGTATCCTTGACCAGCGTGATGATCTCGTTGCCCATCGCCGGCAGGATGCGCTTGATGACCTGCGGCAAGACGATGTAGAAGAAGGTCTGGGCGCGCGAGTAGCCGAGTACCTCGGCAGCTTCGTAATGTCCCACGGGGATGGACTGGATGCCGCTGCGGTAAATCTCGGCGAAGTAAGCCGCGTAGTTGAGGATGAAGCCAATTGCGCAGGCGCCGAACTTCCAGCCCGATCCCATATTGATGCCGAGCAGATAGTACGGGCCGAACATAAGGGCCATGAGCTGGAGCATGAGAGGCGTCCCGCGCATGAACGAGATGTACACGCGCGCAATGAGCGACAGCGGCTTGAACTTGCTCATGCGCGCAAGCGCGATGACAATGCCAAGCGGCAGTG
>CABURF010000226.1 GCA_902493755.1 uncultured Coriobacteriia bacterium | reverse complement strand
GATACCGTCCGTGCGTCCACGCAGTCCCTCGAGGTCCACGGTCTCGTACTGGGCAATCCAGCACTTCTTGCCTCCGAAGTTGAACTCCTTGGAGTCATGGCTGCAAATATCCTCGATCGAGACATCGTCGTCGCCACCGCGGGACTTGAAGATCTTCATGCCGAATTCGATGGGATCGACGCCGAGAATCTGCGCGAGCTTCTCGACGTGCTTGGCATCGACCTCGGTTGCCGTGGGTGACTTGAGGATGACCGTGTCCGTGAGAATGGCCGAGAGCAGGCATGCGGCAATCTGCTCGTCAGGTGCGATGCCGAAGTACTCATAGAGCTTCGTGATAATCGAGGTGGTTGAACCCCAGGGCAGGTTGATGAAGGTGATGGGAGCCGACGTCGAGACATCGGCGATGCGATGGTGATCGATGATCTCGGCGACCTCGGCATCTTCGATACCATCGACGGCCTGGCCCATTTCGTTATGGTCGACGAGCACAAGCACGTCGTCCTCCCCCACGTGCTCTATGAGTGCAGGTGCATCGATGCCGTACTCTTCGAAAATCATCGCGCTCTCGGCAGGCAACTCGCCCAGACGCACGGGAATGTACTCGTTATCGGCATCGGTCATGTTCTTGAGGTTGGCATAGGTGTACGCCGCCATGATCGAGTCGTTATCGGGATTCTTGTGTCCAACTACGTAAATTTGTGCCATGAGAGCCTCTCCTCGAAATCGAATATCGCGATTATACCTTTATCCGAGCTTCACGATGGGCGCATATCCCTTAAGGAGCGTCTTTGTCTTGCCGCTCTTCTTGAAGTAGACCGAGATCTTGTCTCCATCGATGCCGACAACGACACCCGGACCGAAGGTCTTGTGCTCGACGTGATCCCCCTCGGCAAACTCGGCCGATGAAGTAGCAGGAGGCTTCTTGCCCGTATCGTCAGCACCTGCATCGTGTGCGGCGGCATAACCGCCGCTGCCATAGACGCGACCACCGTACATCTCCTCGCCTTGTCCGCTTCCGGATATGCCGCGCCGGTCGCCGCGTTTCTCCCAGCCCGTGCCCGAATAGCCAAGCGATCCGACGCCTTCGGAGGCAAGGAGCTCGGTGGGCATCTCGGATATGAAGCGGCTCCGCGCATTGGCCTGTAGGTCGTTGAAGATGCGCCTACGTGCCGCACAAGTGAGAAAGAGCCGCTTGCGAGCGCGCGTGATGGCAACGTAAGCAAGGCGACGTTCCTCCTCCACGCCGTTTTCGAGCATGGAAGCCGTATGGGGAAAGATGGATTCCTCCATACCGGCGACGAAGACGTTGTCGAACTCGAGGCCTTTGGCGGAATGCACCGTCATGAAAGTGACGGCATCGTTTTCCTCGCTTCCCAGGGAATCGAGGTCAGTTCGCAAGCTCAACCATTCCATGAAGTCACCAAGTGTGGGCGCATGGAACGCGAGGTCGTCGTTATCTCCATCAGATATGTCGAGGATATCCGAGTCGAAGACAATCTCATGGTCATCGGCATATTCGCGCACGACACCGAGAAACTCACGTATGTTCTCGATACGGCCACGCGCCTCGTCGGTGTTCTGCGCCTCAAGCGCCTCCATGAGTCCGGTCTTCTCGACAATCATGTCAACGACAGCGTAGAGATCCCCCTCGTAGGAGCTTGCCTCGTCAATGAGGGAAACGAAGCTCTCGAGCGCACGACGTGTGGCAGCTCGACAGGCCGGGTCGAGCATTTCCTCGCGCACGGCTTCGAGAAAGGGAATATCGCGTTGCAGCGCGGTGAGCGAAATACGTTCGATCGTCGTCTTGCCGATGCCACGACGCGGCGTGTTGATGATACGCATGCAACTCACGTCATCAGCTGGATTGAGTATGAGCTTGAGGTACGCCGTGACGTCCCTGATTTCCGCACGGTCGAAGAATCGCGTGCCACCGACGATGCGATAGGGCACGCCCGCGCGCAGAAACATGTCCTCGAGTATGCGCGACTGCGCATTCGTGCGATAGAAGACCGCGATATCGTTATAACGACTCCCCTTCGCATGGAGGTCATCTGCCATGGCGGCAATCCAGCGGCCCTCATCGCGCTCATCTGCCGCAAGGAAGACAGCGACCTTCTCGCCCTGCTCGCCACGGGTGAAGAGTTCCTTGCTCTTGCGCGATTGGTTGTGCGCGATGACGGCATTGGCGCATTGCAGGATCGTGGAGGTGGAGCGATAGTTCTCCTCGAGCTTGATGGTTTTGGTATCGGGCCAATCGCGCTCGAAATCGAGGATGTTGCGGATGTCGGCACCTCGCCACGAGTAGATCGACTGGTCATCGTCGCCGACGACCATGAGATTGCCATGCCCGGAAGCGAGCAGCTTCGTTATCTCGTACTGGGCCTTGTTCGTGTCCTGATACTCGTCGACAAGTATGTAATGGAAACGCTGACCATACTCCTGGCATATGTTGGGATGCTGGGACAGCAGCGTGTATACATTGACGAGCAAGTCGTCGAAATCCATCGCATTGGCGCGTTTGAGACGTTGCTGGTACGCCTTGAATATCTCGGCAAACGCCTTATCGAACTGGTCGTTGGCACGTGGTTTGTAATCTCCCGGACTCACGAGCTCGTTTTTGCAAGCGGATATGCGTGCCCGCATTGCGTTTTCGGAGAAGCTACGTCCCGTATAGCCGTAGTCGGCCATGATGTCCTTGATAAGCCGTTTGGAATCATCGGTATCGTAGATGGTGAAGTCGTCGCTGTAGCCGAGAACCGTGGCGTGGGAGC
>CABURF010000225.1 GCA_902493755.1 uncultured Coriobacteriia bacterium | reverse complement strand
GCCCGCCGAGCGGGAGCTCTTCGAGAAGCTCATTGCCGTGAGCGGCATCGGCCCCAAGATGGCGATCTCGGCCCTCTCCACCTTCAAGCCCGCTGACTTCGTCGCGCACATTGCCGCAGGTGATGTCACCGCCATATCGACTATCCCCGGTGTTGGCAAGAAAATCGCGCAGCGCATGATTCTCGAGCTTCAGGGGGTTCTCAAAACAAGTGGCACCTTCGAGACTCTCACGCTCGACGAGAAAAACCGTCCCCTGCAAGATGCCGCCGCAGCACTTGAGTCCATGGGCTTCAGCAACGAGGAAGTGGCCACGGCACTCAAGGGCTGCACCGAGGCAGACACGAGTAGCATCATTCGCTATGCGCTCAAGCACATGGGAGGCGCGCAATGATCTGGGAGGCCCCCGATTTCGAGAACGCCCAACGCATCGTGGATGCGCACGAGCAACCCGAGGATGCCCGCTCAGAGGTCAACTTGCGCCCCAAGACCCTCGACGATTACCTTGGCCAAGGTCGTATCAAGGACAATCTCTCCGTTCTCATCCAAGCCGCACGCATGCGTGGCGAGGCACTCGACCACCTGCTCTTCTCGGGGCCTCCGGGTCTCGGCAAGACGACGCTCGCCAGCGTCGTCGCAAACGAGATGGGCGTCCAGATACGCACGACCTCAGGTCCCGCCATCGACCGTGCAGGAGATCTCGCCGCCATCCTCACCAACCTCGAGGAAGGCGACATCCTCTTCATCGACGAGATACATCGTCTCAACCGCGCCGTCGAGGAAGTCCTCTACCCCGCCATGGAAGACTACGCGATCGATATCGTCATCGGCCAGGGCCCCGCAGCCCGTTCCATACGTTTGGATATCCCCCGCTTCACGCTCATCGCCGCCACCACGCGCACGGGCATGCTCACCGGCCCACTGCGCGATCGCTTCGGCGCGGCGTTTCATATGGACTACTACTCGAGCGATGAGCTCAAGGACATCGTCGTGCGCTCGGCCACCATCCTCTCCATCGACATCGACGATGCCGGCGCGTACGAGATTGCCTCGCGCGCACGTGCGACGCCGCGCTTGGCAAATCGCCTGCTCAGGCGCGTGCGTGACTTCTCGCAAGTACGCTGCAACGGCTTCATAGACGAGGAGGTCGCCCGCGAGGCACTGGCCTTCTTCGAAGTCGACGAGCTTGGCCTCGACCCCATGGACAACCGCATCCTCGACATGCTCGTCAATACCTTCGAAGGCCGTCCCGTGGGCCTATCCGCGCTTGCAAGCGCATTAGGTGAGGAAGTCGATTCCATCGAGGACGTTTACGAACCTTTCCTTCTCAAGCAGGGCCTCGTCAATCGCACTCCCAAAGGGCGCCAGGCAACGCACAAAGCATTCGCGCATCTGGGCGTGCCATACCCTGTTGAATAGGATACTCGCGGTCATTTCGTGCGTGGCGTGAGATTCCTCCGCTTCGGAGCCTTGCGGCCCCTCCAACCGGAATGACAACGGAAAGCGCCCCCCGATACCGAAGGCATTATGTCTAGCTGCCGCTTTCCGGTTTCACTCTGATTTGCTCCGAAAACGCTCCTGTTTTACCCCGAAAACGCTCAGATTCTCGGGGTGGTTCGCTCCGTTGCATCTGCGATAGCTTCTCAGCTGCCCATGCGGCATCGCTGCATAGGGTCTCAGGCTATTTCATGGAGCACGGAAAGGACATTCGTATGAAAACACGCAGTCGAACGCACGACTCTAATTGGTGGGCCGCCACTGCCCTGATTGCGACCATTGCATGTGTCGTTCTCTTCTCCCTACCGGCGTTTCCCATGGCACGGTCCCTGGCAAACGACGAGGGTGGTATCGAGCTCGAGTACACGAGCGATCTGCCGGGCTTGAGCAGCGGTAATTCCCTCTACTCCCTCGCGGATGCACGCTTTGGCGTGTATACGGATTATCAATGCACGCAAAAAGCCGGAGAGCTCATAACCGATGAGTCTGGCCACGCACGCCTTCCAAACCTGCATCCCGGCAGATACTTCGTGCGCGAAGAGCTCGCCTCCCCGGGGTTTGCCCTCTCCACGCATTTGCAGCAAGTCGACGTCGCGGTCGGGACAAGCACCTGCATCAAGGCAAGCGCGACTCCGGGCTTTGCCGCGCCAGAGCTGCTCATCCGCGAGATCAATGCGGAGACGAGTAATGCGGCCGATGTTGCCGGGGCACACCTCGGCAACGCCCGCTACGTCATTTCCTACTTCGATAGCTTCGATGATGACAAGATCATTGCCGGCCCCACACGTAGCTGGATCTTCACCTCAGACGAGAACGGCGAAGTGCGTCTTTCCCTCGAGCATCTTGTCGAGGGCTCTCCCCTCTACGAGGGACCGCATGGCCTCCTCGTCCTGCCCCTCGGGCACTATACGGTGACCCTCGAGCACGCACCCGCTGGCTTCTCCCCCGTCAACGACGTTTTGAGCTTTGATATCGCGGCATGGGACAGGACCGAGGTCGAGTCCCTGCTCAACTTCGAGCCCCTCGAGGAAACCCTCGCCGTCGTGCGTGGCGACGTCATGTTCAGAAAAGTGGACGAGGCCGGCATGACGCTTGCGGGGATCCCCTTCCTGCTCTCGTATGCCAATGGCGAAGGTCCGGATCTCACCGAAAGCCACGTGGTCGTGACGAACGAGCATGGGGACTTCACGTCCAGCGCAGAGCGCTCCCCTCACGCTCTCGATACGAACAGGAGCGACGCCGCCATCCTCGCGAGCATCGATGGCGTCTACAAACTC
>CABURF010000224.1 GCA_902493755.1 uncultured Coriobacteriia bacterium | reverse complement strand
CCAGTCATCGAGCAAATAGGCGAAGGTGTCGAATTCGCCGTGGATGTCCGAGAGATAGAGTACGCAGTTGCGCTGCGCATCGCTGTGTGTCATGACGAGCTCCTCGAGTCGAGTCTTTTTGGTGTGCCCGTTCATTGTACTGTTCGGAAAACGGCAAGGATGTCACGCAATTCCGTTCGCGTGGGTATTTGGCCCAAATCACGCGAAATCCATAATTTTTTTGGGGAGATGCCCCACGTTTCGAAGAACCCACAAATGCGATTAGACAAAAAAGCGAACACAATATCTTGTGCAAAATTTGCCAATCTTTGGGGAATGGAAGGATAGATAGATGGGTCATATGGGGAAGAATGCCCATAATTGTGTTGAGAAGTGGGATGTGATGGGATATTATTCTCGCTGCGACCCTCCAAGAAACATAGAAATCAAACATAGCCAGGAGGGTCGCCAAATTTTTGGGACGGCGAGGGATGTGACGCAATGCGCTTCCGCGGTGAATATCAACATAGCGTTGATAGCAAGGGCCGCGTTTCCTTGCCGGCTAAGTTCCGTAAGGCCCTGCCAGATGAGGTGACAATCGTTCCGGTCGCCAATGCAGATTTTGGCAAGGCGTTGTACGTCTTTTCGGATGAAGCGTACGACGAGTGGATGGATTCGTTCTTCGATAGCGAAGAGGGGGGCTATAACCCGCGCAGCAAAAAGCACATCGCTTTGCACAAGTATCTCAACTCGAGTGCGGAGTCGGTTGCTGTCGATGCCGCTGGGCGTGTCAAACTCTCTCCGAAGCAGTGTGAAAAAGTCGGCATCGACAAAAATGTGACCATCATCGGCGAGGGCGATCATATCGAGATCTGGGATAGCCAGGCCCTTGATGAGTACATGGACTCCATCGATCCGTTCGGCAGCTTCCTGGAAGACTAGGGACGGCACGTTGACAGCTGAATACCGGCACATTCCCGTTCTGCTCCATGAGTGCATCGATGTACTCGCATTGTACGATGGAGCCACAGCGCTCGATTGCACACTCGGCGGAGCGGGACACTCCGAAGCGATAGCAAGAAGCATCGCGCCTCATGGTACGCTCATCGGCATCGACCAGGATGACATGGCGCTTGAGGCGGCGAGAAAGCGACTTGACAGTGCGGGGCTTGACTCGGACCCGATTCTGCTCAAGGGAAACTTCGCTGATCTGGATGAGTTGCTCGTCGCGGCGCGCGTACCAGGCGTCGATGCCGTCCTCTTCGACCTCGGAGTGAGTTCTCCACAATTCGATTTTCCTGAGCGTGGCTTCTCGTACAGAGAAGACGCTCCCCTCGATATGCGCATGGACCCGAGTACACATACTCTAACCGCAGCAGAGATTCTGAACTCCTACACCACAGGTGATCTCGCTCGGGTCCTGCGTGAATACGGTGAGGAAAAGTGGGCTGCCCGTATCGCTCGCTTCATTGTTGACGCGCGTTGCGAGCAGCCCGTCAATTCAACATTTCAGCTGGTAGACATCATCAAACGAGCAATACCCGCAAGCGCCCGGAAGAAGGGCGGTCATCCCGCCAAGCGTACGTTCCAGGCGCTGCGCATAGAGGTAAACCATGAACTCGACGTCTTGTCTCGCGGACTTGAGGCGGCCATACGCTGGCTCAACCCGGGTGGCAGAATCGCTGTCATCTCATATCACTCGCTTGAAGATCGCATCGTAAAAGACCGTTTTCGCCAGATGGAGAATCCCTGCACCTGCCCTCCGGAGCTTCCGGTGTGCGTCTGTGGGAAGAAGCCGGTATTGAAAGTCGAGACACGCAAGCCGCTTGTGCCGGCTGCGGATGAAATTGAGGAAAACAACCGAGCGCATAGCGCTCGATTACGGGTTGCAACGAAGCTGTAATGTAGAAAGGACGCCCGTCTATCATGGCGCAGGCTGCTCGACAATACTACGGTTATTCTCGGTTTGCCGGTCAGGCCGCCCGTGACCTGGCGCCCAAGCGCCAGGCGCGTCCCGATGTCCATGTCATTCCCGGACAGCGCACCTCGAATCCCGCATTGCAGGGCATCTCTCCCGAACATGCCTTTGCCTTCAAGCTCGCCCTTGCCATCATCATCACCATTGCGGCGCTCTGTTCCGTGCGCGTGTGGCTTTCCGCTTCGACGGTGGCGATGCTTGACAATGTCAACACGATTGAGAGCACGTTGACGAGTGCTCAGGCAAAGACCAACGAGCTCGAGATCCAGCATTCCATTTTGTCGAGCTCGACGCGCATCGAGGAAGAGGCGAGCAAGATTGGTATGATCGCGCCACCTACCGTCAAGTATCTGAAAGTCGTCATTCCCGGCAAGGTCGTTTTGAATGCGGACGGATCAATATCGCTTACAGGCACGCTCCAAAACGTTGAAGACTATGTTGCCACAAGCACGGGATAGGTTTTTTGATGAGGCATAGTCAAGACAGAGCACGCAGCGTGATGCCGGAGCGATGGTCCAGGGACTGGATCATCCTCGTGCTTTTTGCGGTATTTCTCGTTGCCATCATCGCGAACCTCATTTACATCCAGGTCATTCGCGGCCCGGCGTACGCTCGTATGGCGCAGTCTTCCCATACGACCGAGGTAAGCCTGTCTACGCGACGGGGCACCATCTACGATCGCAACGGAGAAGTCATCGCATCCAATGTCGATGCCACCACCATTTACGTGAACCCTCAGGAGGTTACGAATCCCGAGCGTCTTGCCATCGTGCTTGCCGAGGTTCTCGGGCAGGACAGCGGCAAGACCAAGGAGGAC
>CABURF010000223.1 GCA_902493755.1 uncultured Coriobacteriia bacterium | reverse complement strand
GGTTACGGGGCGAGCTTTGGTGGCGTTACCGCGCTGCTCTCCATGCTCAACTCATGTGCAGGGGGAGTGTCGGTTGTCAACATCGACAATGGTTTTGGAGCGGGGCAGATCGCGCATCGAATCAATTGTCCGCCTGAGCGCTTTTCTGATTATTAGCCGCGATTACTGGTCTTCAGGAATTCGACGACATCCTCGTTGGTGAGCCCGCGTTCGGCGAGGTAGCCAGTATAGGCCCGATGCGTCTTGGAGAACTTGTTGCCGAACCAGCCCAGGAAGATTGCCGCTATGGCGGCGAGTATCCAGGTGATGCCCGGTGCATTCTCGATGACGTAGTTGATGACCAGAAGATAGTACGCGGCTATGGCAGCCAGGCATATGACGAGCCCGACGACGAGACGCATGAGCCATTTGCGGTATTCGGCGCGCTTGTTCGCGGCTTCTCGCATGATGCTCGGTTTTTGAGTCTTGCTCTTCCCCACGGAGGGCTCCTTTTCGCGCGGCGCGACAAATGGTAGGGGAGAGTGTACACCATATAGCTACCTAATTCTCTGAGTATGAGGCAATCGCCGTTTACGCAAAAAGAGCTTCTTGAAAGCAATTCTCGATACAGTGTGCTATCCTATATGGCGATTTTGTGGAGGATATCGAAAACGTGGACGCGCGTGAGCCATCACGGCGTTCTTTTTTCCCTATAATCCGCAGGTCATCGTCTTCGTCTCATATTTGATGCGAAGATGGTCTCCTGTCGCTTTGATGGGAGTAACGCCGTATCGTCAGGCAGTCGCCTGTCCCCCTTGGGACGGGCATCGGTCTAGAAGGCTGACTGACGAATTGTAGGACGTCCCGTATGGGACAAAGGAAAAGGAGTTGACTATGTGTTTTAGGCCCGCAGGTGTAGAGATCGATCTCAACTGCCCGTCGTGTGGCAAGAAGCTGCCCGTCATCGGCAACACCGTTCTCAAGAAGTGCCCGTTCTGCAAGTACGAGTTCACTGAGCAGGACATGCAGGACTTCCAGACTCAGCTTGGTGGCCCCGCTGGCGCTGCCGCTCCTGGCGCTCCCGCAGCCCCCGGTGCTCCCGGTGCCCCCGCGGCTCCCGGTGCTCCCAAGGCTCCTGGTGCGTAAGGATTTTTAGCTCGCTTTTACGCAGTTTTGCCCGTGAGAAGTGAGGGTGCCCGTGTCTGTCGTTAAACCAAAGAACCTCCAACTAACGGAAGAGGATCTAGGGGGGTTGCCTCTCAACGAGATCACATGCCGTGCGTGCAGTGGCTATGGCAATTGTGGATACCGTATGTATCGCATCAATGACGGAAAGCCAGTCGTCATCTGCCAGATGCGCAGGGCAAAACTGCTAGAAGAGCAACAAGGAGACGAGTGACGATCACTTGGAATCGAGTTTTCTGGGGTCTTGATTCTAGGTGATGGGATATCTGCCTCTTTGTTGTTGGGAAAGCTGGGGGGCTTTCCCGAATACTCATTTCTCATGATTGAGATATTGGATTTAAGGAGGGACTGATGGACGGTAAAGAGTTTACTGTTTCCGAAGTCATTGACCGCGCGGGCATTTCTGCCCACACATGGATCGTGTTCGTCCTCTTGGCCTTCGCCATGATTTTCGACGGCTACGACTTCATGATTGTCAATTCCACCAACACCTATGTTGCACCTACGTTCTTCGCGGCTCAGATTGCTGCCGGTCAGCCCATCGCGGCTCTTACCGGTTCTCTGACCACGTGGGGCCTGCTCGGCATGGTTCTTGGTGGCGCCGTCGGAGGTATCCTCTCCGACATGATCGGTCGTAAGAAGATGCTCACGATCGCAGTTATCTTCTACGGTCTGTTCACCCTACCCCAGGCTTTCGCGCCGGATTACGCTTTCTTCTGCGCGTTCCGCCTCATCGCTGGCTTTGGTGTCGGCTCCTGCATCCCGGTTGTAACCACCGTGTTCTCCGAGAGCATGCCTTCCAAGCAGCGCGGCATTTTCGTTACCTTCGGCATGGCCTTCATGGTTATGGGTTGGGTTATCGCTGGTCTGGTTGCAGCTCCCGTCTGCTCCAACCCGAACCCGATCATCCCTGGTCTCTGCGACGGTCAGATCACGCTCGCAACTGGCGCGACTGCTGTGCAGAACTGGCGTGTCTGCTACCTGATCGGCGCCCTGCCGGTCGTCTACGGAATCGTCCTGCTCTTCGCGATGCATGAGACTCCGCACTGGTATGCAAACCATGACCAGAAGGACAAGGCTGTTGCCCGCCTCGAGCAAATCGTCAAGGCCACCCGCCACGTCGATGTGCACTTCGATGCCAACCTGCTGATCGTTCCGCCCAAGCCTGCCAAGTCTGGTCCCGCGGTTCTGTTCTCCAGCAAGTTCATCGTTGCCACCTGCGCAATTTGGTCCGCTTACTTCGTCGGCCAGTTCTGCGTCTATGGCATGAACGCCTGGATTCCCACCTGGTTCCAGGGCAATGGCTTCACCGCCGCCGAGTCTGTAACCCTGCAGACCTGGAACAACGTTGCTGCTATCGCCTCGAACATCTGCGTTGGCTTCGTGTCTGACGCCATCGGTCGTAAGCGTGCACTGTGGATTGGCTGGGTCGCTTGCATCGTCGCGATCATCGCTTGCTCCGTGTTCGTCCCGATGTTCCCGGGCGAGGCTCCCGTGAATGGCGCACCCCTCGCTGGCGCTGCTGCGGGCAACTTCGTTCCCTGCATCTTCCTGATGCTCCTCTTCGGCTTCTGCCTGAACTACGCCATTACGGCTGTTCAGCCCCTGATGCCCGAGGCCTAT
>CABURF010000222.1 GCA_902493755.1 uncultured Coriobacteriia bacterium | reverse complement strand
TCGCGCAGATGGTGCCGATGTTCGCCAACGATTCTATCTTCGCGGTGCAGTCCGTGAACGACCCGGCAGTCAACACCGTGGTCGCCTCCATCGCGCTCATCGCCAATATCGCGGCTCTCAGTTATGTCATCTATCGTTCCAGGAAGCTTGGCGTCAACCCGTACAAGCACGAGATTTGGGTTGGCACCAAGGAGTACAAGGAGGCCATGGCTCGCCGTGCTCCTGTCGAGTATCTGCTCGAGACCGAGCCCAAGAGTGCCACGCCGGCAGAGATCGACGAGATGGTCGAGTATGCGGAGAGGCCCATACTTCCTGACCCCACCAAAGTTGACATGGAAATCGAAGTTGTCACGTATGTGAAGCGCGAGTAGGAAGTAACAGTTCGGGGGTCTCATCCCCCTCATTCTGGGGAGCCGGCATTAGAATTGATGCCGGCTCCCTTTTCTTCTCCCCGTGCCTGTTGAAAATGAGACAGTTACTCAGAGACGTTGTCTCATTTTTGGCTACGAGATGGCCTGCTTGACGCTTGTCCTGCTGGTCAGGTAGGTAATGAGCATGTAGCCGCCGTATATGGCGACGACGAGGCAAGCCGCCATGACGATGGAGGGAAACAGGTCGCGTCCGAGCGCAGAGAAGAGCGATTCGGAGAGAACGGTAATGGCGCAGGCCGAGTGGCAGACGGCCAGGGCCAGCGGTGCGACGAAGTAGATCACGACCTGCTCGAAGAGCGAACGGGTGAGCATGGACGTGTCGCATCCGAGCTTCGAGAGGAGACGATAGCGGTCGAGCGAATCGATGGTGAGCGAGAGCAGCTGTATCGCGAGCACGGCGGCGGTCGCCACGAGTAGCACGAGGCCGATGTAAATCGCGAGATACGTGACCATGACCTTTAGCCCACTTGCCTGGCCAATCATTTGCGCGCGTGTGAGCACGTTCGTCATGCCCGGAACATTTTCATTCTCGACGATTTCCTCGAATGACAGGTTCTCGGCATCCACACCAGGCGCATACATGACGTTCACGATTACCGAATCAGGTCCTTTTGTCTGGGCCAACGTGTCGATGACCTCGTCGGGAACCACCATGGTGATTCCGTTGCTAAGCATCTCGAAGTCGTTGAGCTGGGCTTTCTCAACGTGATTGACGGGTTCGAGCTCGCCCGTTGGCGTGGAAAGGAGCATGGATTTGCTGACGATGGCGTTGGCGATACTCTCAGTTGCCGACATGTTGTTGGTGACGAGGTACTCGCCATCTGCCAGTGTCACGGGACCCTTGCCATCGAGGGCGAGCATCTCGTTGAACTGCGTGATCCCGGCAACCTGCACGTTTGTGTCCGCCACCGTCTTGCTGCTCATGGCATCCGAGAGGTACGTGTCGACGGTGTCCATGAGCTCGCCATAGGTCATGGTAGGTAGTCCGTAGAGTTCGAGCTGCGCCGAGCGAGCGACGGTCTTGTCCCAATCGGCGACATGCTGCTGCAGGTATGTGTTCGTTTGGGTGATGTCATCCTCGACGGCTCTCGTGACCCTCTTGCCGTTCTCGTAGGAGGTCACCTCGCTATACGCGATGATGCTCGCGTCGTAGGGATTCGCCTCGTCGATGTCGCCGGTGAAGGCGTCGACGAGGGCCAGACCCGTGGCAAAGGTGGTGATGGCGAAGAAGAGCAGCACGCACACCACCCAAATGGAGACGAACGAGGTGTTGAACTTCGATGCGACCTGACGCGTGGTAAAGGGACGCAGGCGCTTGAAGTAAACGCTGCGCAGGCGCGTGAGCACGGCGATGGCAAATCCGGAAAGCGAGAAGAAGAACAACAGCGAGCCTATCAGCATGAGAATGGTTGCGCGCTGGAATTCGGCATCGAACATGAGCATCATGCCATTGATGTTGAGTTGCCAGTAAGCAAGGCCGATGAGAACCAACGAGATGACGAAGAGCGTGAGGCACACCCAGGGATTGCGGATGATGATTCTCTGGCGCTTTGCCTTTGCGCCGATGAGGTCGATGAGTTTGCAGCGTCGCACGGTGATGACGTTGAAGATAGCGACGATGATGAAGATGGCGATGAAACAGACAAGCGTCGCGATGCAGGCTCCTGGCGAGAAACTGAACTGGTATTGCGGCATGGCGATGCCAAAGAGCGCCGCCGTGGCAAACGAGAGCAGCTGCGAGATGAGGATGCCAAGGCCCAGTCCGAGAACGAGCGACCCCAGGCCGATGAAGACCGTTTCATACAGCAGGATGCGCGATACCTGTCCCGGCTTCATGCCGAGTACAAGGTAGATGCCGAACTCTCGCTTGCGTCGTGTGATAAGGAGCTGGTTTGCGTAGATGACCAGAAATCCCAGCACGAAGGCGACGATGATGGAAAAGATGTTCATCATGTAGCCGGTGAATTCGATGATGTCCGCGCGACCGGATGCGGCGATGTCATGCATGACCTGCTGGTCGCCCACGGAATTGAACGCATAGAACACGGTAACGGCAATGAGCAGGGTGACAAAGTAGATGGCATAGTCACGAAGCGATCGCCGCATGTTACGCACGGCGAGTTTAAGCAGCATGGTAGGCCTCCCCGCCGAGGAAGGTCACGACCTCCATGATGCGGGCAAAATACTCCTCGCGCGTAAGCGATCCCTGACGAATCTCGTTGAAGAGTTTGCCATCCGAGAGAAAGAGCACGCGGTCGGAGAACGACGCGGCATAAGCGTCATGGGTGACCATGAGGATCGTCGCGTTCAAGGACTTGTTGAGCATCTCGAGGGTTTCGAGCATGATCGTCGCGTTGCGTGAG
>CABURF010000221.1 GCA_902493755.1 uncultured Coriobacteriia bacterium | reverse complement strand
TATGCAAGTCGAGACCGGCAACCGAATGAATGAGCGCCGTCTCGACACGCTCCTCCTCGTCGAGCGACGGGAGTATGCTTGGAAGGCGCTTGGCAAGCATGCTCTTGCCCGCACCAGGAGGCCCAACAAGCAGAGCACCGTGCCCACCTGCAGCTGCAATCGTGAGAGCGCGCACGGCAAATTGCTGTCCGACGACATCACGATAGTCGAGCTGCTCGGCATCTGCCCCAGCCTCAAGCGTGTCGGGAGAAGAAAACGATGCGGATCGCAGTTGAGCAAGATGGTCGATGCACACATGGTCGAGACCAGCGAGCTTCGGCATGCACGTTGCATCGGATGCTGATAGCAGCCGCAACTGGTCTCGTTGGGCACCGATGGCGTATGCAAGCAAGCCGTCAACGGGACGCACGGCGCCATCAAGGGCGAGCTCCCCCACGGCCAGGGTCTCCTCGACACAAGCCGGGTCAATCTGTCGCGTTGCAAGAAGATATGCGATCGCGATGGGCAAATCGAAGCCAGAGCCACTCTTGCGCACGATGGCAGGAGCCAGGTTGATAACCACGTGACTGGCCGGCATATTGAAACCGGCTGCCCTCACGGCACTCCGCACCCGCAGACGTGCCTCCTGCACGGACGCATCGGCCATGCCAACGATGTGCCATCCAGGCAAGCCCGGCCCGATCTCGATCTCGACCGTAACGGGAACGGCCTGGACACCGTAGAGGGCGCAGGTGGGGACACAGGCGCGCACGGTCCTAGGAGCACTCATTGAAGCAACCTTTATGATGACGCAGAAGTGCGCGATGCGGTGCCGTAACGCAGATCGCAATGGCATCGAAACGGACGCTACTGTTGTCATCCCAGTCATCGGTCACCATCATGTAGCACAGCGCAATGCGTTCGTAACGGCTCTGCTTGCTGCGCGTAATCGCCTCCTCGGGGAGCCCGGCCTCGAGACTCTGACGCGTCTTGACCTCGATAAAGCAAAGAGTACCCTGCGGATCGCGAGCGATGATGTCCGCTTCTCCGAAGCGACAGAACCAATTGCGCTTGATAATCTCATACCCGCGCGATCTCAAATAACGGACGGCAGCCTCCTCCCCCTTCCTGCCGAGTTCCTGGCGGGATTCGATATGACCTTCCTGCTCGTAGGGATCCCCGCAGAATTCCTCGGGCGAGATATCAAAACTGCGATCCGGAGGTACGCTCGCTGCGCGATCGAGCGTCTCAGTCTCCTCTTTTGTCACCTCGCCGCTTTCTCCATCGGAGCCTCCCTCATCCACTGACCCAGCCCCATTTTCATCATCCTCGTCTTCGCCCTCATCGATCTCGAGCATGTCCTCATCGAAGCCATATGCGGACTCACCGTTGCAATCGTCATCGCAAGCTCCCTCATTTCCAATCATGTCATGCTCGTCATCTGGCGTTTCCTCGTCATTTCCGGGATATGCAATCTGCGCTTTTGCGGCCATGTTCATCCTTTCTCGCCAAACTACCGTGAGGGCAATTCTTTCAGGCGAATCCAACAAAAACGCCGAATGTCCTTGATCAAATCACCGAGCAAACACCCATCGATTCAAGACCTCCCTCCAACGAAAATTGGAACAAATCCGGATACGATTTGCGCTATGCACGACACGTGCCCCGTGGGATACTGAGCATGTGAAACGACAGAGCGGAGGGTTCATGAAAGAGGAGCGCGCGCAATACATCGCCGATATCCTGGCGTTGGATGGAGACATCAACGGACGAGAAATGGCGCTTGCCTTCATCGCCGACTCAGATGTCTGGGTTCATGGCGCGCCTGCGCCATTTCCCTACGTGCCGTACCTCTTCAACAAAGAGGACCGCGCCTATATCGCCGATCAAGTCACAACCATGCATCGCATTCTCTGCAAGGTAATCAGACGCTACCTCGACGACGAGGACTATCGCGAGCTCTTTCACTTTCCCGAGGAGTTGCATCGCCTCATCATGCTGCCTTGTGACTACGACGACCTTCTACCCATGGCGCGCTTCGACCTCTTCCTGAACGAGGAAGACCTCAGCTACAAGTTTTGCGAATTCAACACGGACGGCAGCGGTGCCATGTCACGCGACTACATGATTGGCAAGGCCCTCATGCAAGGCGCGGCCTATAAGCGGTTCGCGCAAAATCACGAGCTCAGGCAATTCGAGCTCTTCGACAGCTGGGTCGCGTCCTTCATGCGCATATACGAAAGCCGTCCCAACGCACGTCCCAACCCAACGATTGCCGTCACCGACTTTCGCGAGAGCGGGGTCTTCAGCGACTTCAACCGTTTCATTAACGCATTCCAGACGGCAGGCCATGACGCGCGCTTCACCGACATACGTGACTTTGAGTTTGACGGCGAGCATCTCGTCGACTCGACTGACGGTCAGATCGTCGATGCCATCTACCGTCGGGCAGTCACGAGCGAAATCCTGCAGCATCCTGGCGAGTGCGATGGTCTCATCGATGCCGTTACCGCTGGCAAAGTCTGTCTCATCGGACATTTCCGCACGACGATCGTGCATTCCAAGGAAGTCAACATCGCCTTGTTCGACGAGCGCACGCGCGCGTTCCTGACCGAGGAGGAGGCCGCCTTCGTGGACGCACACGTACCACACACCTATCGCCTCGAAAGCGGCGTGAACGGCTTCACGCTCGACGAGGTCAAGAGAGACAAGGACGCCTGGATCATCAAACCGGCCGATGATTACGGCGCACACGGCGTATATCCCGGTGTCGACTTTGACCAGGAGCGATGGGAGCGCATCGTGGACGAGAACCTCGATGCC
>CABURF010000220.1 GCA_902493755.1 uncultured Coriobacteriia bacterium | reverse complement strand
ACTCGCACATGTCGAACATGATGAGCAGATTGGGAGCCATGGGGATGTTGCCGCCGCAGTGGTTCAGCTCTTCAATGATCATTGCCATCGTCTGATGGTCGACCGGCTTTCCACCGTACTCCTCGGGCAGGCCATACAGACCCCAGCCCTCGTCAACCCAGGACTTAGCGATCTCAGGAGCGATGCCACGGTTCTTATAACCGGCAGCGATTGCCTCCTCGGTGAGGTGCTTCTTGCCCCACTCACGAATGCCGCGCTTGATCTCAAGTTGTTCCGGGGTGTAGCTGTAATCCATTTTTCCTCCTTAAGGAAACTAACTGGGAACTACTTACCTACCTTTATTCAAAACACTTACAGTGTTTGAACCAAAAGAATGTGAATGCGAGGCATCCCCTCAGGGATTGAGGCAGATGCCTCGCTAAATGTCATGCAACGAACCTAATCGGAAGGTTGCGAGAGCGGATGCTAGATGGACATAGCCGCTTCGTAGCCGCCCTTGACAGCCTCGAGCGTACGGAAAACCTTGCCAGCAGGCGTGGTAGCGTCGCCGATGAGGATGGCGTTCGGGAACACGGCCTTGATTTCGTCGTACAGAGCAGTGTTCTGCTCAACGCCGAGGGACGTAAGGACGGTATCGCACTCGAGCAGGGTCTCTTCGCCGGTTTCGACGTTCTGGACCTTGGCACCCTTCTTGGTGACCTCGACCAGCTTGGTCAGCGGCATGAGCTTGACGCCCTTGGACTTGACCAGGTTGATAGTGGGGTTCTTGTCGATGATGCCAATGCCGTTACCGAGCTTCTTGGCTTCCTCGATGACCGTGATCTGACGGTTCTCGCACATAGCCTCAGCAACTTCCAGGCCGGCGAAGCCGCCGCCGACAACCACGACGCGCTTGCCGACGATTGCGGTCGGGCCCGATGCCATGTTCAGGCCGAAGCGCATGAACTCAACGGTGCCGCCCTGAGCCTTGATGGCTGCAACGGCTGCCTTCCACAGCATGCCCTTGCCCTCGGGAACCTTGCCGGCGCACATCTCTTTGATGTCCTCGGACTTAACGACGTTCTTGCCGTTGATGCCGGGCACATCCAGAGCGATGATGCCGCCACCAGGAGAAACGATAACCTCGTCGGGGTTGAGAGCCTTAACAGCAGCAGCATCGACCTTCGTGTTGAGCTTCAGCTCGATGTTGGGATGCAGCTTGATCTCCTCGTTCCAGTACTTCACGAGGGGCTCGATCTTCGCATTGAGGACCTGAGCCATGTTCAGCAGGCCGCCGACGCGGTCGCTCTTGTCGATCAGCGTGACCTTGTGGCCGCGGATGGCTGCAACGCGAGCAGCTTCGCAACCGCCAGGGCCGGCACCGATGACAACCACGTGCTTCTGCTTCTCGGCCGGATGCTCTTCAGGAGTGCCGACCTTGACGCCCTGCCACACATGAGCGTTGACGGAGCACTGGCACGGCTTGCCGATGAAGATGTTGTCGAGGCAGCGGCTGCACACGATGCAAGGACGAACCTGCTCGGGATGACCAGCGGCAACCTTGTTGGCGGTCTCCGGATCGGCGATGAACTGACGGCCCATGCCAACGGCGTCGCCGTAGCCCTCGTTCATGATCTTGTCGCACATATCAAGCGTGTTGATACGGGTGCCAGGGAAGACAGGCTTGTTCGTGACCGTCTTGACCTGCTTGGCCAAATCGATGAACTCGCCTTCGGGAACGATCTGGTTAGCAACGGGGCGAGGAGCCTCATGGAAGCCAGCCTGCACGGACCAAGCGTCCACACCGTGCTTCTCGATGATCGGCACGAGCTCGAGGGTGTCCTCGATGCGGTTGCCACCAGGCATAAGGTCGTCGGCGGAGATACGGATGAGGATGGGCATGTCAGCGCCGCAGGTCTCATGAATCTTGTCGATGATCTCGGTCAGGAGACGAGCGCGGTTCTCAGGAGATCCGCCGTACTCGTCGGTACGATGGTTGGAGTACTTCGACAGGAAGCGCATGACCATGTAGCCGATGCCTGCATGAATCTCGATGATGTCGATGCCGGCTTCCTTGCAGCGCTTTGCAGCAGCGCCGTACTGGTCGACCAGGATGGCGATTTCTTCCTTGGTGAACTCACGCTCGGGCATACCGACGAACGGGCCGCTCATGACGTCCTTCGAAGGAGAGTAGGACAGCAGCGGATCGTCGCCCGTGGCGCGCCACTCGTAGCAGAGCTGCAGCTGAGCGGCAACCTTGGAACCATGCTGGTGACACACATCGGCAACGCGCTTGAAGCCGGGGATGAACTCGTCGTCCCAGATGCCGCAAGCACCGGTGGTGGTGTGATACTTCGGCGTGGTGTTGAAGCAGTCGCACACGTATGCAGAACCGATTTCAACCAGGCCGACACCGCCCTCAGCGCGCTTCTCGTAGAAGTCCACCAAGTCATCGGTGACATGGTAGTTGTCTACCTTCTCGATGGTCATCGGCAGCATGACGAAGCGGTTCTTCAGCTCCACGTTACCGATCTTGAGGGGCTCCAGCAATTTCTGGTACTTTGCCACAGCACAGCTCCTTTCCGAATGATGCTAGTGAGCGTTAAAGGTTTGGGCTTCCTCGTCTGAGAATGGTGTAAAGCTGAGCTCGTCTGCTTACCTTTGCACTGTTACCCAATTCAACGAGTTTCGGCCATCGGATTATCCTCAAACCTCTTCTCGTTACCTTCTGGTTGTATTCTACGGACTTGATTTCTAGCGTGCGATGGACAGAAATGAGATTGTGTGTGTTTTTATATAGGCAACACTCACATATTTATAGGTTTTGGTGACGAGTTTTCCTGTTTCT
>CABURF010000219.1 GCA_902493755.1 uncultured Coriobacteriia bacterium | reverse complement strand
ATCGCGCATGGCCTCGAGCAACTTGACCGTGCCGCCAACGTTGTTGTCGTAGTACTCGATGGGCTTTTCGACCGATTCACCCACGGCCTTGAGACCGGCAAAGTGAATCACGCAGTCGATGTCATGCTCCGCGAAAACCTGACGCAGCTTGTCCGCGTCACGGATGTCGCCTTCGATGAAGGGGACGTCAACGCCCGTGATGGCCTTGATGCGCTCGAACACAACCGGAGACGCGTTGCATAGGTTGTCGTATGCGATGGGTTCGTGGCCAGCATTTAGAAGCTCGATAATCGTATGACTCCCGATGAAGCCCGCTCCACCCGTTACAAGAATCTTCATTGCTCTCCTCAGTCTGCATCGACGTTCGTGACGTGGGTCTACGATAGCACAGGATGGCGTTGAACAGATTGCCTCACCTCGACGGTCGCTTCCCGACGGGCCGCTTCGCGGTCCCTACGGCGCGCTCCCTTAGACCTCGGTTCGACAATCTATTCAACGCTTGGTTTTTTTGAGACAAGCGCTCGCACTCGCCGTCTCATTTTCGTAAGCCCGCGGCGTAAAGAAGCAGCATAAGCACCGAGCAGGCACCCATCACGATGGCCAACCCGCCCACGTAACTTGCCCACGGCAGCGTCATGACGACGGTGCCCACCGCACCGAGCACCGTGTAGATGAAGTTCACGATGGCGCTGGCCGAGCCAACTTGCTCGGGCGGTTGGTCGAGCAAGATGACGAAGGCGTGCGGACGAACGATGCCCTCCATGAGAGCGTAGGGCATGAAGCAGAGGAAGAGGGCGAGCGGCCCGATGGGGCCGAAGAACCAGGCGAGAACGGCGCTGCCAAGGCCGAGCACAATGCAGAGCAGCGTGAGGGGCTTTGGCTTCATCGCCTTGGAAAGTCGCAGGTAGACGAAGGGGGCAAGAACGCTCACGCCGCAAGTTCCGGCATACACCAGGTTGTAGACGAAGTAGCTAGCACCGAAGTCGTCGAGCAGGATATACGAGGCGACGGCGATGAAACCCATGTATGGCAGACCCGCAAGCGCCACGATGAGCGCCATGGCGCAAAACGCACGGCGCGAGAGCAGGGTACGTCCGCGTGAGAACGTGTCGCGCAGCGCAGGGAGCACGCCCGACGCCAGACGCTGCTCGGGCAGGAGGGTCTCGGTGACGAGCAACGCGAGAAAGAGGTCGACGACACCCATGACGGCGAGTGCCACGAAGATTTCGCGCCAGCCGCCGATGCTCAGGAACAACGTGCCCAGAAACGGCGCAAGTACCGGACCGATGATGACAAGCGACTGCAGCATCGACATCGCGAACTTGAGGTCCTTGTCGGCGTAGGCGTCCTTGATGAGTGCCGTCACATCGGTCTCGACCAAGCCGAAACCGATGGCCTGCCCCACGCGAAAGACCGTGAGCATGAGCACGGACGAGGACAGGGCGCAGCCTACGGATGAGAGGGCAAAGATGGCGCAGCTCGCGATGAGAATGGGCTTGCGCCCGAACTTGTCGGAAAGCGGGCCGGCAACGAGAATCGCGAACGCCGAGACGAACATAAACATGAACATCGTGAGGTTGAGAAACGATGCCGTCGTATCGAACTCGTGGAGCAGGCCGGGAAGTGCCGGCACGTACATGTCGATGGCGAGGATGAGCGTCGTGTTGATGACGAGTATGCACGCGAGAAAGGCACGCGGTCCGAGACGTTTTTGTGGCGTGGCAAGTTGCATGGCCCATAGGATAGCGCAACTGAGGCAACGCGCCTGGGGCGATTTAGCGGGACTGCACCGGCCTGGGGTTAAAGCCGCTTATTTTGGAGGCAATCTTCTGGGCCACGGGAAGCAAGGCGAAAATAGCTGCGAAACCCGCAAGCACGGCGGGAAGCCACAGCGTGCCGATGACGGCAAGGACATCGAGCGCGTTCATGCTTGCCAGCAGGGCAATGAACATGCAGAGCGTGAGGATGACCGTGACGTTCACGAATGCAAGCGTCAGGCTTATGACAAGATGCATGGCAACACCACTTGTGGCGTGAAGACGCTTGGCAAGCTTTTGCCCCCACTCCATGGCGGGCAAGAAGTCTCCCACGGCATAGCCGACGGGAATGCTCATTACGAGCGACTGGATAAACGTGCGTGCAATCTCGCTAGCCTGCATGGCTGATACATCGTGGGAGAGGAACAGGAACACGCAGCCCAGAACGATGCCTATGAAGATGTTCATGAACAGGCTCGTCATTCGCTGAAATCCAATGGGGCCTTTATTCGACATACCAAACCTCTCAGACGTTTCAAAAGGGCACCTCCCGCGAAGGCTGGGGGCGCGGGAGGTGCGTATTGAGGGACTTACAAACGGAAACTACGAATTATCCGAGGCGGAGGGTGCCTCGAGTCGCGCCTGATCCTCCTTCATGATCTTGTGGTCGCTCTTCACGAAGAAGAGGATCAGGAGAATGCATACGGCCAGGGGCACGCCGAGGAACACGAGTGCGGCGGTGAAGAAGCCCCAGCTCGCGATGAGCGCGCCGAAGATGCCGTTACCAAAGAAGGTGAGGTTGGTGACGAAAGCCATGATTCCCAGAACGTAGTCCATCTTCTTTGGCTCGGTAACAAGGACGGGGATGTACGTCCTGATGGCCACGGGAACAATGCCCGCCAGCATGCCAATACCAATGCCAAACAGCCACATGTTGACGGCGCTATCACCATAGCTGCCGTAGGAAAGCAAGACCATGCCACCAAAGACGATGAAGCCGCCAATGGCAAAGACCTTGCGCAGCGAGGTCTTCTCGAAGAAGACGCCCGAAGAGACACCAAACAAAATGACGAGTATCTGAGAGTAAAGCGC
>CABURF010000218.1 GCA_902493755.1 uncultured Coriobacteriia bacterium | reverse complement strand
GAGCGTGACAAATGACCTGTCCCCTTGTCCCACCTGAAAAAATGAGACAGTTGCTCAGAGCAACTGTCTCATTTTGCATCTCCGGCCTAAATGACGAGTCTTCTAGTCGATCTTGACGACCCAGCCTTCGGGACCTTCGATTTCACCGCTTTGGATGCCGGTGAGCGTCTCGCGTAACTTTGTCATGACAGGACCGGGCTTCTCCATCCCGCTGATTTCGATGACCTCGTCGTTGTAAGTGATCTTTCCGACGGGGCTAATGACGGCTGCCGTGCCGCACAGACCGGCCTCGACGAAGTCGCCGGCCTCGACCTCGCTCATCTTGACGGGGCGCTCGTCGACCTTCATGCCGAGCATGTCGCGTGCGACGACCACGAGCGAACGACGCGTGATGGAAGGCAGGATGGAGTCCGTGTGGCTTTGCGGAACGACGAGTGTGCCCTCCTTGTTCACGAAGATGATGTTGGCGCCGCCAGCCTCCTCGACGTAGGTGCGGCTCTGCGAATCGAGGTAGAGGTTCTCGGCAAAGCCGTTGGCATGCGCCTCGACGTTGGCCTGGAGGCTCATCGCGTAGTTGAGGCCCGCCTTGATGTTGCCGGTGCCACGTGGTGCGGCGCGATCGTAGGCGCTCACGCAGATGTGGATGGGTACGGCGCCGCCCTTGTAGTACGGGCCGACGGGTGTGACGAGAATGCGGAACTGGTATTCGTCAGCTGGCTTGACGCCGATGACCTTGCCCGATGCGAACATGAAGGGGCGGATGTAGAGCGTGGCACCACTCCCGAAGGGCGGAACCCAGGCCTCGTTGGCTTTGACGACTTCCTTGACGGCTTCGATGAAGCGCTCCTTGGGGAAGGGCGGCATGCAGAGACGTTCGGCCGTCTCGTACATACGGTCGGCGTTGAGGTCGGGGCGGAAGCATACGATTGATCCATCCTTGGTCGTGTAGGCCTTGAGGCCCTCGAAGCATTCCTGGCAGTAGTGCAGGATGCCGGCGCATTCGCTCATGGTGATGTTGTGGTCAGGCGTAAGCTCGCCTGCGCCCCAGGCACCGTCCTTGTACTCGCAGACGTAGCTGAAGTCAGTCTCCATGTAGCTGAAGCTCAGCTCGCCCCAATCCAGGTCCTTCTTCTGCGTCACGGCAATCATCTCCATCCATCGGCCGTGTGTTCACGTAGCCATTGATTCTATAGCAAATGTTCTCGCGTGCGCCTTTCTTTTGGTGCACGAAACGAGGGTTTAGCCTTTACTTCGCGCGGTTGTAGTTGATAAGACATCCCGCCTTGACGATGGCGCGCTCCTCGTTCGTCATGTCCGCGATCGACAGTTCGATCTCGCGTGCACCGGCATCACCGATGACGAAGGCGCGAATCTGAGACAGGTCGCCATCGAGCGTATCGCGTATGCCCGGGACGAAAACCCAGTCGTCCACGTTGAGCAGCTCGACATCACCGGCGTACTGGAAGGGGAGCATGCCCCAGTTCATGCAGTTGCTGCGATAACGCTTGGTGGCGTAATCCTCAGTGATGTTCGCCAGCGCACCGAGTACGCGCTGACAGCTTGCCGCCTGCTCGCGTGCCGAGCCGTCACCGGGCTTGCGCGCGTAGATGGTCGAGCCGATCTCGATGCTGCCCGCATCGATGCCCTCGAAGCCCGCGATGCCGTGGATGGCCTCGTAGACTGCGGAAAGCTCGTCGGGTAGCTCGTCGGCCAGGCGTGTCTGCTCGAAATCACGCACCTGCTTGGCACGGCGCACGTAGTCGGGATCGCGACGCGAGAGCGTAAACTCGGCAAGTCCCAGGGGATTGGAGCGATACGAGGAGGTCTCGCCGCTCGGGATGAGCTCGTCGGTCGTCGTGACTTCGTCCTCGATCTTGGAGACGATGCGCAGCAAGATGTTGTCGGCCAGCGGCTCTTGCTCGGGCCAATCCTTGATGTTGGGGCCGTAGCGCAGCTCCTGCTCGTCATTTGCCTTGCCGAATCCCCAGTACACGCGGGACTGATAGGCGCGGTCGTCGTAGTTGTAGGCGGGGATATCGCCCCAGCAGTCGAGTTCGGTCGCGCTCGTGAGCTTGCCGCCATTTGCGGCTGTTGCTGCGATCGATCGCGCGTCCATGAGCGCGACGGCGGCCATCTGGCCGTTTTGCGGCTTGGAACCCTCGCGATTGGGGAAGTTGCGCGTTGCGTGACGTATGGAGAGTGCATTGTGCGCCGGAGTGTCACCCGCGCCAAAGCACGGGCCGCAGAATGCCGTGCGCACGATGGCACCGGCATCCATGAGGTCGGCGAGCAGCCCCTTGCGGTCAAGGTCGACGAAGACCGGCTGCGAGGACGGGTATACCGAGAGGTAGAACTCGTCGTAACCGGTCGAAGCACCCTTGAGTGCATGGGCCGCTTCGACGATGTTGCTATAGGTACCACCTGCGCATCCGGCGATGACCCCTTGCTGGCAGGCGAGCTTGCCGTCGGCGGTTACCTTGTCGAGCAGGCTGAAGTGCGCGCGTCCCTCGGCGACCTTCTCGGCGGCGAGCTCCGTTTCGCGCAGGATGTCCTCGAGGTTCTCGTAGAGTGCGTCGATCGTGTAGGCGTTGGAAGGGTGGAAGGGCAGGGCGATCATAGGCTTGATTGCGGAGAGATCGACCTCGACGAGCGCATCGTAGTAGGCGACGCGAGCCGGTTTGAGCTCGCGATAGTCGTCGGCACGCTTGTGCAGGTCGAGCCATGCCTTGGTGTCGTCGTCGGTTTGCCAGATGCTCGACAGGCAGGTCGTCTCGGTCGTCATGACGTCAATGCCGTTGCGGTAGTCGGTGGGAAGCGACGCGATGCCGGGGCCGACGAACTCCATGACCTTGTTCTTCACG
>CABURF010000217.1 GCA_902493755.1 uncultured Coriobacteriia bacterium | reverse complement strand
TCCTCTGCCAACATGGTCTTACCGCTGCACGGGCTTTCTACGGTGACATGCTTCTCACAATCCCCGTCTTCTTCGAACTCAAGAAGAAGTACAAGGGCATCGTCTACAAGCGACGCGTGCGCATGTCGCTCATGGGTGCATGGGCATTCGCACATGGCGCCTCCTATGAGGCAGCAATGACGACATATCCGCTTGCAGAGGATGATGAATGCGGCAGGGAGTCAAGTGGGACAAATGACCTGTCCATTTGTCCCACTTCGACCGATGTGCAAATCGCCCACGAGATAGAGGCGGCACTCGGGCGCTACAACAGCCTCGAGCCGTCTGCGGCCATACTCTACTGGCGTATCGCCTGGGCTCCCCAAGACGAAGCTGCCGAACCGCGCATCACCTTCGATGACGGGCTTTGCTACATCGACCTCGCAGCAGGTGACCCAGTCAGCCATCCCATTCTCGACTCCACCATCTCGATAATGGAAATCAAGGCGAGCGCGGCGCTCCCCCAGTGGCTCACCGATGTTCTGAGCTCGCTACACGTCTACCCCCAGTCGTTTTCGAAATATGGCGCGGCCGCCTGCATGTCCGCCGCACGCTATGAAGAAAGGAAAGCCGTTCATGCTTGATTCCGCACTTACATCCATTTACGCCAACTCGCAGTCACTCGCGTCGCAGGTGACCTCAGGCGAGTTTCTCGTCTGCTGTCTCGCCTCCATCGCACTCGGCATCGTCTGCGCGCTCGTCTACATGTTTCGCCATGACCACACCAAGAACTTCGTGGTGACGCTTGCGCTGCTTCCGCTCATCGTCCAGATGGTAATCACACTGGTAAACGGCAACCTGGGCGTAGGCATCGCCGTCATGGGCGTGTTCAACCTCGTGCGCTTCCGCTCGATACCCGGCAGTGCCAAGGACATCGGAAGCGTGTTCCTCGCCATGGCCATCGGCCTTGCCACCGGCATGGGATTCATCATCCTCGCCATCGTGTTCACGGCAATCGTGGCAATCGTGAACGTCATCTACGTGGTGACGCCCTTTGGCAAACCGCACGAACCTGACAAGATGCTGCGCATTACCATCCCCGAGGACCTCGAATACAATGGTGTCTTTGAGGAAGCCCTCGGACGGTACGCCGCTGAATACAAGCTCATGAACGTGCAGACGACGAACATGGGGAGCCTGTTCCAGCTCGAATACATGCTGCGCCTCAAGGAGCAAGGGCTCGAAAAGGCGCTCATCGACGAATTGCGTTGCCTCAACGGCAACCTGAAGATTTCCCTCGGCTATGCGCCGAAAACCCAGGAGGTGCTCTAGATGAAGAGGGTGATCGCCGCTTTGACGAGCATGGCGCTCGTCATCGGCCTCGCCGGATGCTCGGCATCCGGGACGGGCCAGGACCAGCAATCTGGGGACGCAAACAGCAAGACGGTCGAGGAGCAGCTCCGCTTCACTGACCGCGATCGCGACCCCAGCTACGACGAGACAAGCGCGACCAAGATCGTGCTTGACGGTTCGAGCGCCTCCGTCACGGGCGAAGGCGCCGCGGCCGACGGATCGACCGTCACCATATCGGCCGATGGAACCTATGTCGTCTCTGGTACGCTAGCCGATGGCCAAGTCGTGGTGAACCTGCCGGGCGACGACGACAAGGCGCAGGTCGTGCTCGACGGCGTCACCATCCACAACGAGGACGGTCCCGCCATTCAGGTCGATCAAGCCGACAAGGTCTTCCTCACGCTTGCCGACGGCTCGACCAACGCACTTTCGGATGGAGCGAGCTACACACCTGCCGATGGAGAGGACGAGCCGTACGCCGCGCTGTACTCCAAGGACGACCTCACTATCAACGGCTCGGGTACGCTCGAGGTGACCGGCAACTACCGCCATGGCATCGCCTCCAAGGACGACACGGTCATCACCGAGGGCACCATCAGCGTCACGAGCGTCGAGGATGCCGTGCGCGGAAACGACGCCATCAAGATCGGTGGTGGCGAGGTAACCGTAAACGCGGGAGATGACGCGTTTCACTCGGAATACCTGTTCTACATCGCGGACGGCACGGTAAACGTGGGAAGTTGCGTGGAGGGCTACGAAGCCGAGAAGATTATCGTGCATGGCGGCGAGACCAGCATCGTGGCAAGCGACGACGGCGTGAACGCAACGGCCGCCGAGAATTCGACGACCACGGACGATGTGTCGCAAGAGACCGCGCCTCAGGACAGTAAGCCGCCCGTCATGCCCCAAGGCGAGGAGCCACCACAGGACGGAATGACCCCACGCGACAGGCAAGGCGACAAGCCTCAAGACGGGACTGGCCCCGGCCGACAGGGAGGCGCCATGGCGATGTCCGGCGCAAGCGAGGAATGCCTCATCCAAATCAACGGCGGCACGCTTATCGTGAACGCCGGCGGAGATGGCCTGGACTCCAATGGCTACATCGAGATCAACGGCGGAACCGTGTTCGTGAACGGTGCTTCGAACTCCGACGACAGTGGCCTGGACTACGAGTACGAGGCGACCGTCAACGGCGGAACCGTCATCCTCATGGGTAGCGCCGCCATGGCCGAGGACTTCACCGGTGGCCTGCAAGTGCACCTCATGGAGCGCGTCAGCGGAAGCGCGGGCTCGACCGTCGAAATCATGGACGCGTCTGGTGCCGTCATCGTCTCCTACGTCTCCCCTAAGGCCTTCCAAGCAGTGACCGCCTCGGCCCCGGAATGTGCGAGCATCACCGTGCGGTGAGAGGACGAGATTCCTCCGCTTCGGGGCCTAACGCCCTCTTCGGTCGGAATGACAAAAAGCAGCGCTTGTGGCGCATTCTGCCGTTGCGCTGACGAGAAGAAACGGTTGTGGCGCACGCCATGTGCCACGACCGAATCCTTTCGTCAGATAT
>CABURF010000216.1 GCA_902493755.1 uncultured Coriobacteriia bacterium | reverse complement strand
CGCCATGATCTTGAGGAGGGTCGACTTGCCCATTCCGTTGGGACCAACGACACCTATCTTGGCCCCTGGGTAAAAACTCAAAGTCACTTCGTCCAAAATGACCTTGTTTCCATGTGCCTTGCGTGCGTCGTGCATCTGATAGATGAACTCGGGCATGAGCGTCCCTTCCTCGCGTTGACGTGCATGTAAGCCAGTGAATTCCTATTGTCTCACACCTAACCGCGATGGCCCGCGAGGGTCTGTCCCCTTCTTGCCACCGGCCTACAAGGGTCTGTCCCCTTAGCGCCGTCTGCGGCGAGATTTCTCGACTGCGGCGCTTCGCGCCTGCGCTCGAAATGACGGGGGGGGGTGCTTCGCGGCTTCGCTCGAAATGACAATGAGGGCTCTGTCCCCGACCGTTGAACCCTGGCATATATGCCGCTCGGCAGATTATGTACCATTAATGGTACAGGACATTATCTTGAAATCCCCCGTCAGCCGAGACGTTGCAGGCATGTCACAGATACGTCACACCCGTCTTCTATAATGCCTGATATGTATACGTAATCCGAGTTCTGCAGCGTCAACGAGCGCATATAACGAAGGTCATCGCAGTGGGCACCACCGTGCTCGCGCTGCTCGCCCTCTTCGTTCTTGCCGCCTGCGGTTGCAGCATCCCGGATGATTTCTCCACGCCCAGCTCCTCCAAGTCCGAAGGCACGAGCGGCGCAACCCAGCAGGGTGGCTCGGACGCCAACGGCGAGACCGTCTCGGGTGCTGCCTTCAACCCGCCAGGTTCGGTACGCGGCGTGTCCTTCAACAACGGAGCCGCCGTCCAAGGGCCAGGTTGCGCGATCGACGTCTCGCACGTCTCGCAGGGCTACGCCGCCGCCACGGGTGTGAGCGGCGCGCGCCTCAAGCTCCAGGTCAAGAACGGCGACAACAGCTACAACTACGACATGCCCACTGATGGCACGCCCATCTTCGTGCCCATGAACATGGGAAACGGCACGTACACCCTGCGCATCATGCAGAACACAAGCGGCTCCAACTACGTCGAGCTGCTCTCCGCCACCGCGGGCGTCGGTCTGGACTCCCCCTTCGAGCCCTACCTACGCCCCAACGTCTTCTGCAGCTTCGACGATGGCAGCGCGGCCGTACGCAAGGCACGCGAAATCACTGCCGGCTGCGCCACGCAGGGCGATGCGCTGCGCGCGATCTGCAATTTCATCATCGACAACGTCTCCTACGACACCGCCAAGGCGGAGCGCCTCTCATCTTCGAGCGGATACGTCCCCAACCCGGATGCCACGTTGTCCTCGATGAGCGGCATCTGCTTCGACTACGCCTCCCTCGGCGCGGCCATGCTGCGCAGCGTCGGCATCCCGACGCGCATCGTCACCGGCTACGTTTCTCCCAACGACTTCTATCATGCCTGGATCATGGTCTACATCGATGGCACCTGGCACACGGCCCAGTTCTCCGTCAACCCGGGCGAGTGGTCGCGCGTCGACCTCACCTTCGCCTCGACTGGCGGAGGCGCCTACGTCGGTGACGGCGTGGGCTACCAGGACCGCTACGTGTATTAACCGGCTCAACGGCAATTGTGAGGATGCACTAGAATGAACGTCACGCTAGACGAAGGATGCGAGGAGAACAATGGCAGCTAAACTGCTCGAAAGCGGCGCCCTATCCGCCTTCTGCGGAAGCGTCGCGACCATGCTCTCTGCGGGCATGCAGGTCGATGAGGCCGTGCATTTGCTCGCAGAAAACCGCGAAGGCTCACGCTTCAGGCAGGTCTGCAACCAAATCTACCGCGGCGTCATCGCCGGCGAATCGCTCTCGGCCTCCATGCGCGCAACCGGCGCCTTCCCACAACACACCACCGACATGGTCGAGACGGGCGAACAATCGGGCCGCCTCGAATCGGTGTTGCGCACCCTCGACGTCTACTACAGCGAGGAGGACCGTACCTTCCAGAAGGTCCGCAGCTCAGTTGGCTATCCAGCCGCGCTGCTCTGCATCATGGCCATTATCCTCGCCGTGACCGTCATCGTCATCCTCCCCGTGTTCACGAACGTCTACGAGAACATGGCCGGCTCGCTCACCGCCGGTTTCTCCGGCATGGGCTTCGCCTCCATCGTCATCGGCTGGATCGCCTTCGGCATCACGGTCGTCTGCGCCCTCTTCGCCATCTACCTCGCGATCTCGAGCCGCACACAGGCAGGCCGCGAGCGCGTTCTGCATCTCTTCGAACACGTCGGCTCCACGAAGTTGGCCATGTACCAGCTCGCGCTTTCGCGCTTCACCTCGGCACTCTCCACCTACCTTGCCGCCGGTATCACGGCCGAGACGGCCATGCGCCAGGCAATGCAAACGGTTCATCACAAGAAACTCAGGACGCGCCTCACACGCACGCTGGCGGCCATGGAGGACCTCGAAAATCCGCGCAGCCTCGCGCAGGCCATCGCGGAGAATGACGTTCTCGACCCGCTCTATGCACACATGCTCACCGTGGGCGCCCACGCCGGCAGCCTCGACGAAGCGCTCATGAGCATGTCGAGCATGCTCTTCGATGACGCCACGCTCCAGCTTGACCGCGCACTCGACCGCATCGAGCCCCTGCTTGCCGCGCTGCTCACCATCGCAGTCGGCGCAACGCTCGTTTCGGTCATGCTCCCGCTCATCGGCATCATGACTTCGATCGGCTAGGACGCAGATGTATCACGAGCGCACACAAGCAGAGGTCAGGGCACGTCGCGTGCGTGGCGTCATCGTGGCGCTCGTGGCGCTCGTCCTCATCGCAACCCTCGTGATCGGCACACTCGCCTTCCAGAAGATGTCGCGCGAGCAAGGCACGGCTTCCATTCGCGAGTCAATCCTGTCGATGGCCATGCAGTGCTACGCAATC
>CABURF010000215.1 GCA_902493755.1 uncultured Coriobacteriia bacterium | reverse complement strand
AGCGTGTCACCACGCGAATTCAGAACTATAGCACAAATTGCGTGAATTGAGGCGATGATTTTCTAGGCGTTACAGATTCCTCGTTTGCCCGCTGACAATCCCTATGACCTTGGGTGAGCATCCTTGTAGACGTCCTTCATATGCTGCAGCGACAAATGCGTGTAGACCTGCGTCGTCGAAAGGCTCGCGTGCCCGAGCATCTCCTGCACGCTACGCAGGTCCGCTCCGCCTTCCACCAGGTCGGTCGCGAAGGCATGGCGCATGTCATGGGGATGCAGGCTCGGGTCAAGGCCCGCCTGGGCAGCCCGCTGCTTGAAGACGCGTCGCAGGCTATCGGCAGACATCGCGTTGCCGCACGTAGAGATGAAGAGGGCATTGCCACAGACATCCTCCAGAAGAACCGGACGCCCCTCTCGCACGTAGCGGTCCACGGCTTCAAGCGCGACGGGATACAGGGGCACGATGCGTTCCTTGGAACCCTTGCCAAAGAGACGGATGCTCGCATCCGAGAAACTGACGTCAGCGAGCTCGAGACGGGCAAGCTCGGCAATACGCGCACCACTCGCATAGAGCAGTTCGAGAAAAGCTTGGTCTCGCAGACCGATGGGATCGTCTTCGCATACGGCAAGCAATCGCTCAATGTCGGAGTCACTCGTCTTGCGTGGGAGGTCGCGCCCCAGCTTGGGTGACGACGTCGCCGCCGCAGGATTGAGCTGCGTGACATCCTGAACGTTCAGATACTTGAAAAAGGTACGTATGGCCGACAGGCGCCGAGAAACCGTCTTGGGGGTATAGCCAGAGGCATTGAGCTCCACGAGGTAACGGCGAAAACGACGATACTCGACTTGCAGTGGGTCAAACCCGCTACGCATCGCCCAATCAAGATAGCTACGTATATCGATGCAATACGCACGCACGGTGTTATCGGAAAGTCCCCGTTCGACCGAGAGATGCCGCGCAAAGGCGCAAGCCCAACGCACGGCACTCGCGTCGAGGCGCTCATCGGCGAAGCATTCCTCGGGAGAGAAGGCCTTCGTCATGATTGCGATACTCCATCGAAGAGGTCGGGACGTCCCGCAACGAAATCGTCGATAGCCACATGCGCCCGCGCGGCATAGGCAGCCTTGCGCTCGCGCTTGTTACGTATCTTGGGTTCGACGGGATCGATGATGCCGTAGTTGACATGCATGGGCTGATAATCTTCCGTGCCAGGATCGGTCGCGTACGCGAGTAGACAACCGAAGAGCGAATCGCGCGGCAGCGTGGGCTCGGCAAAACCGGCAAGTTCGGCGTAGACGGCGAGCGCGACGAAAAGCCCCGAAGCAACGGCCTCGAGATAGCCTTCGGTACCCGTGAGTTGACCTGCGAGATGCACCTCAGGCCTCGAGGGGATGGCAAGCGTCTTCGTCAGCACGTGCGGTGTGTCGACGAAAGTGTTGCGATGCATGACGCCAAAGCGCGAGAATTCGGCGTTGGCAAGGCCGGGAATCATTCTGAAGACGCGCTCTTGCTCGCCGAAGCGCAGGTTGGTCTGAAAGCCGACGAGGTTATATGCTGTCGCAGAGGCATTCTCGGCGCGCAGCTGCACGGCAGCCCAGGGACGCTTGCCCGTGCGGGGATCGGTAAGCCCGACCGGTTTGAGGGCACCATGCGAAAGCGCGTCGCGTCCCGTACGCGCGACTTCCTCGACTGGCTGACACGCTGCGAAGAGCTCGCGACGCTCGAAATCCTTCTCGATGACGCGACCCGCATTGACGAGCTCGTCAACGAAAGCTTCGTACTCCTCACGATTCATGGGAGCGTTGAGATAGTCGGCTGTGCCCCCTTTGTCATAGCGTGACTGGGCGAAGATGATCGAACGGTCAAGGGAGTCCGCCTCGACGATGGGAGCGGCGGCATCGTAAAACGCAAGGCCCTCCGACCCAAACTCATCGGCAAGTTGCTTCGCAAGCACATCAGCCGTGAGCGGACCGGTCGCGATGATGGCAGGGCCATCGGGGATGCTCGCGCACTCCTCACGCACGAGCTCGATATTGGGCGATGCATCGATCAGACGCTGCACAGCAGCGGAGAACTCGTCGCGATCAACAGCGAGGGCTCCGCCCGCGGGCACACGCGTGTCAAATGCGCAGGCAAGAAGCCTGGAGCCAAGTGCCTCGAGCTCGTACTTGAGCGAGCCTGCGGCTGTTTCGGGATCGATGCTCTTAAGGGAATTCGAGCAAACAAGCTCGGCAACGTTGCCCGTCTTGTGTACGGGCGTAGGATGCTCGGGGCGCATCTCGACCAGACGTACGGGCACGCCGCGCGAAGCGAGTTGCAAAGCGGCCTCGCAACCAGCGAGTCCTGCCCCGATGACCGTGACCATCGGAAACCCTCTATCGACCATAGACAACAAACGACCTCACCTATAGAGAACCGCTCCAGAATCCTACTTCTCGAGTACCTTACCATTGCCGCATCTTCTTGTCCCATGATGCGAGGAATTTCATATGTCGCCCCTTAGCGCCGTGGCACGAGCTGGTAGCGACCGTCCATGCCACGTTGGATGAGGTTGTCGAGTTCGTATTGAGCAAGCCGCCTCGAGAGCTCGCCGGGCGAGAAGTCGAAGTAAGCCGCGAGCTGCTGGGCGGAAAGCGCCTCGGCGGCAAGAGCGCGCAAGACGGGATCGTCGCCGATGAGGTCATCGCATGCATCCTCCTCCCCCTTCACGATCCTATCGGAAAGCAGCTCATACATGGAATGAGCCCAAGCAAGGTCAATCGCAGAATCGAGGGTATCGGTATCTATGACGCAATAGGCGCCTTGGGCGATGAGGTGGTTGGTACCGCGCGAGTTGGGTGAGGTGATGGAGCCGGGCACGGCAGCAACATCGCGGTTAGCACGCAGAGCCGCGTCCGC
>CABURF010000214.1 GCA_902493755.1 uncultured Coriobacteriia bacterium | reverse complement strand
CTTGTGACACCGTATAGGGCGAACTTGATGGCATCGAAGATGCTCGTCTTGCCCGAGCCAGTCGGCCCGCAGATGAGGAACAGGCCATGATCAATGGCGGAAAAGTCGACAGTTTCCTGCCCGGCATATGGACCGAATGCCTGCATGGTGAGCATGAGGGGCTTCATCGCGCAGCCTCCTCGATGCATGCCTCGACGAGCGCGCGCTCGTCCGATGTGAGCTGCTCACCCGTCTGTTGCTCGTAGAAAGCGGAGAAGAGCTCGAGTGGGCTCGATTGTCTAACATTTGCAAGACGTTCGCGCGCTCGAGATTGTGGCGCAACGACCTGCTCCCAATCGAGACGCAGGATGTTTGGGTACAACGCACGGAGCTTTGCCATGGCATCGGGCAGGCTCTTGTCGGTGAGCGTAACACGCAGGTAATCGAGAGGGTCTCCCCCGTCAGCACCCGCACATATCTCCTCATACGAAGCGCGAATTTCGCGCATGTCGTGCAGGGGCTTGAGCGGACACGTCCCTATCTCGATGCGCCCGTCTTCGATGTTGAGGATGGTCGCGCTCTTCTCGTGGCGTATTTCGGAAAACGAGTACTTGAGAGGGCTTCCGGCATAACGAACCTGCGGACGTCCAACATGCTGAGCCCCATGCAGATGTCCAAGCGCCACGTAATCGTACGCATCGAGCGCGGAAGCGTCCACATTGTCCGCACCGCCCACGCTCGCGATCTCGGAATCGCACGTGGCAGGCTGCACGCCCGATGCCGTGACGAACTGATGGGCAACGAGAATGTTGCAGGCGTCGTCATCGAGCTCGTCACAGACAAGTGCCTGACGCACAGCATCGTCATGGGAGACGATTTCCTCAGCTACATCAGGCAATGCCATGCGCACGTCGGTTGGGCGCACGAAGGGAAGCAGGTGAATGCAAACACGCTCGCCGCCTTGTTCAATCGTGAAGCGATCGATGCTGGCGTCAAAGGCCTTGGCGATGTGCAATCCCGAAGAACCAAGCAAACCGGAGCAAAACGAGAGCTGTTGGGGAGAATCGTGATTGCCGGGAATAGCAAAGACCTCGATGCCGTTCTCGCAGAAACCCAAGAAGAGACGCTCGCAGGTCTCGAGTGCTTCCCGCGAGGGAATGGGACGATCGAAAACGTCACCCGCGATGAGGACGCCGGCGACATCCTGCTCGCGGGCAATCGCCACAAGCTGGTCGATGATGTGAACTTGCTCCTCGATCATCGACAGGCCGTTGACGCGCTTGCCGATGTGAAGGTCTGCGATATGCAGCAACTTCAAGGGCTAGAGCTCCTTGTAATAGAGGCGGCAATGGCAGTAGCCCTCGAACTCCGGGTCTGCGATCTGGTCACGAAACTCCTGGCACATGCAGTAGTTCTCCTCGACCGTCTGCACCTTGCACGGGCAATAGCCCCCGCGCTTGAGAACGCCTGCGCGAATCTTATCGACGTACTCGCGGTCCTCGTTCATCCTAATCTTCACGATAGTCACTCCTTTCGCAACAACGCTTCGTCGAGCTTACCACGCGACTGTGACATCACGCAGTCCGGACGCGTTCGGTTACTCAGCCGTTGCGGGAGCTTCGAAGGCACCGGCGCAGTGCGGGCAGCGCGTCGCACCCACCTTGACCTCCTCGAGGCAGAACGGGCAGCAGAGAGCATCGGGCTCGGCATCGCCTTTCTTGCCCATGCTCCTCATCTTGTTCACGCCCTTGACGAGGCAGAACACAATGAAGGCGATGATGAGGAAGTTGATGCAGGCACTGATGAAGGATCCGAAGTCGATCTGCGTGCCGGGGATGACCAGCCCGCCGACCTCGGCGTTGCCGCCCGTGATGAAGTTGATGAGCGGCTGGATGATGTCCGAAGTCAACGCCGTAACGATTGCCGTCAACGCACCGCCGATGATGATGCCGACGGCCATATCCATCACATCACCCTGGTTAATGAACTCCTTGAACTCCTTGAAGAAACCCATGATGTGCTCCTCTGTTCCTCTTGGCAGCGCGCGCCGGGTATGTCTATCTCAAATTCATATTATATGCGACCAAGAAGAGAATGAGGAGACCATGGTTCATTTATGCTTGCTCCTCGGCGACAGCAGGCTCGCTGCGAGAGCTCGTACGCGTGAGGAAGTAGAAGACGGGCGTATCAAGGGCAGCGAGGATGAACTTGCACACATACTGCCCCGCCATCATCGCAAGAAGCGTCGGCAGCATAGCCGTGTCAAAGGCCCAGCCCATGCCGATGCCGAAGGCAACCGTGATGTAGATGACGGTGTCAATCGCCTGCGAGCTCATGGTCGAGGCATTATTCCACACCCAGCGCCACGCGCTGCTCTTGCCACGGCTTAGAAAGAACCCGCGAATCTTGTGAAAGACGAAGACGTCCCAGCTCTGGCTCGTGAGATACGCGAGCAGCGACGCGATGACAAAGACGACGTTTTGGCCAAGCAACATCTCGTAGGAACCCTGCATCTCGGGATTTGCCGCTGGCAGCATCTGTGCGATGGCAATGAGCACGCAAGCGATGACCTGACAGACAAAGCCCCACTTGACGATGAGTTGCGCTTCCTTGCGCCCCCAAATCTCGCCAACCACGTCTGTCATAAGAAAGGTGATGAAGTAGCAAATGACCGCACTGGGAACGACGACTGCCGTACCGAACAGGGTGAAGCCCGTCGCAATCGTCTTGGCCGCCACCATGTTTGACACGACGAGCGCGATGGCAAATACCATGCCGCAGAGCATGAGGTTATGTTGAGTTTTCTCCATGATGATTCCTTAGTTTTTTATGGCTGGATGTTGCGAACAGCCCCCGTCGCCCATGCGGCGGATTTGCAATACGGCGCTCATAGTAGCACAGCATTCTCCGTGATGCGAAGGATGCCGGCGTGCGAAACTCGCCTCGACGG